>CBIHMD010000174.1:0-6040 GCA_966210655.1 uncultured Thalassospira sp. | reverse complement strand
TCACGGCAAGCCCCAATCCGATGACGGCCATCCCGCCGATCTGGCGCAGTGCCAGCGTTTCGCCAAGAAACAGTACACCCAGCAGGATCGCACTGACCGGGATCAGGAAGGTGACGAGCAGAAGGTTGCTGGCCCCCGCACGGTTCAGAAGCTGGAAATACAGGATATAGGCCAGCGCCGTGCTAAACGCTGCGATGCCCAGCACGGCAAGGATGGTTTCGGTTTTTGGAAACGGCAGGTTCCAGGGGGTATCGATAAGGATACAAAGCGGGATCAGCATCAGGCTTGATGCACTGGTTTGGCCTGCGGCCGTGAGGATCGGCGGGCTGTTTTTGAAACGCCGGCCAAACACCCCCGCACACCCATAGGAGACCGCGGCCAGAAGTACTGCAAATGGCGCAAGTGCGGCGATGTTTGTCACATTGCTTATGCGGGCTTCCACGGCACCGGGCAGCCCGATGACGATGATAACGCCGATAAAACCGGTCAGAACGCCAATCACCTTGCGCCGCGACAGCTTTTCATTTTGCGTCGCTAGATGCGCAATGATCAGGGTGAAAAGCGGCGTCGTCGCATTCAGGATTGCCGCCAGACTGCTTGCAATATGGGTCTGTCCCCAGACGATAAGGCAAAAGGGGATCAGATTGTTAAGCGCCCCCATGACAAGAAAACCCAGCCATATTTTCGGGTCATGCGGGATCGCGATATGGCGTAACAGAACCACCCACCACAGGATCATCGCGGCAATCGCCACCCGCCCCAGAACAAGGGTAAAGGGCGGCAAATCGACAAGCGCGATTTTGGTAAAGAAAAACGACCCGCCCCACAGCACCGAAAGCACAATCAGCATCAACCAGCTCCGCCCATCCATGCGCGGGGACGGGGCATTGCTCTGGTTGATTTTCCCCGGTTCTGGCCGGGGGGCTTTTGGGCCTGCCGGAATGCGCCTTGCCAGTGTGCGGTTGCGCTCATGTTCCGGGTAAAGGGCAATCCAGGTATCCGTGCTCATATCCATGATCCGTCTGAAATGTGGTGGTGACGGAATGGATGTTAAAGCGTGTTGGCGTGGTTGGCTCGCCAGATTCGGACATCAACGCCGGCTATCAAAAATGCTCAGGCAAAAAGCCGCATGCCGCGCTCTGCCGCCATTTTAAAACTGCTCACGACATGCTCCGCCAGGGCATCCTCTGCCGGGCCGGTACCGGGGCGCTTGGCCAGGGTTATGCGGTATTCGCCAAGCTCGGGCAGGCCGTGGTGGGCATCAAGATGGATCAGGCGATCGGAAATCACGCTGATCGGGACCGGACAGATCGCAAGGTCAGCCTCGGTTGCGGCAATCTGGGCCTGACAAAACTCGCTGGTATAGGCAACGCGGTAATTGATCCCGGCTTCGTCAAGCGCCCGCAATGCCATCGCCCGCCAATAACATCCCGGTTCGGCCAGTGCGACCGGAAGCGGGCGTTTTTCAATTGCCATTCCGTTGCGAGCACCAAGCCAGACAAGCGGTTCACTATGGATTGGCGGTTGCGGATCAAGTTCGGGGTCATAGCTGAATACGGCGATATCGGTGGTGCCGTCGGCAATGCGCTGGCGCAACCTTGCGGTCGGACCAAGAAAGACATCGACCTCGACATGCGGGTGGCTGATGGCAAAACGGCGCATGATTTCGGGAATGGCGATGATCCCATTGTCATTTGGCACGCCAAGCTGCACCTTGCCGGTGAAATCCGGGGTGCGGAAGCGTGACATGACCTCATCATTGAGCTGCAGAAGACGTCGTGCAAATCCCAACAGTACTTCGCCATCCGGGGTCAGTCGCACCCGGCGGGTTTCGCGGTCAAACAGGCTGCATCCGACAATCTCCTCAAGCTTCTTGACCTGAAGACTGATGGCCGAGGCACTGCGATTGACCCGTTCTGCCGCGCGCGAAAAGTTGCCGGTTTCACAAATCGCGACAAAGGTCCGCGCCAGATCAAGATCAAGATTTGGCAGGTTTCCGGGCAGAGAGGACATGTGTGATTGCCAATTTATGAGTTTTTTCAATCAAATATGTTAAATCTTCTCGTTTGTCTCATCAATAAGAAATCCTCATCATCTAGCTATCAGTGATTGGAAAAACTTGAAAAGGATGATGGCCATGGTAGCGCAAATTTCATGCGAGCCGACGGTAGCCGCCAAAACCGACGTGACCAGCAGGTCCGATGGGGTGTGGGCCAGAATGGTGGGTTTTTGGGCCAATTGGCGCGTGCGTCGCGAAGCGTATCGGCGGAACCTGCGCGAGGTTGAGGCCATGCTGGCGATGGAAGACTGGATGCTGCAAGACATCTATGGGGTCGAGCATGGTGATATCATCGCAGCCAAGCGCAGCCTTATGGCCAATCGGCACAATCCCGGTTGGCGGCTTTCACGGTTTTTACAGGATCGCATAGAGGCAAACCGGAAGGAAAAGCAAAGGTGGAAAGGGCGATAGAGCTGGATATGGACGATCTGTATTGCACCACCATTCTCTCGGTGCGAGTATCGCCCAAAGTGTCGTGATCACGGCGAATAAATGCCGTTACATACGGTAAAATATAGCGGGATTAAGAATGAAGATCGCAATTCTCGACGACTATCTAGACAGCATTTTTCATCTGCCCTGCTATGAAAAACTGGCCGGGCATGACGTGACGATCCTTCGGCAGAAATATGATGATCCAGCCGAACTGGCCCGTGCGATTGGCGATGCGGAGGCGGTCGTGCTGTTTCGCGAACGCACCAAAATCACTGATGAATTGTTATCGCATTTGCCGGGCGTAAAACTGATCAGCCAGCGCAGCGCCTTTCCCCATATCGATGTTGATGCCTGCACGAAACGCGGTGTTCTGCTGTGTTCAAAACAGGGTGCGGGCAAGGCGCCGTCTTATGCCGCGGCGGAAATGACATGGGCGTTGATCATGGCATCCGCCCGCCAGATTGTCGAACAGAACGCATCGCTTAAAGCCGGTCAATGGCAGACGGGGATCGGCAAGACATTGCGTGGGCGAACAATCGGTATCCTCGGATATGGCAAGATTTCGCGCGTGGTTGCGGGCTATGCCAAGGCGTTCGGGATGAATGTGCTGGTCTGGGCGTCCGAGGCATCGCGCAAGGCTGCCGTCGAAGATGGGCTCGATGTTGCCGCGTCACGCGAGGCATTCTTTGCAGCACCCGATATCATCACGGTGCATATGCGCCTGACCCCGGAAACCCGTGGCACGATTACCGCCGATGATCTGGCGCGGATGCGACCCGAAAGCCTGTTTGTCAACACATCGCGGGCCGGGCTGGTGGTGCCCGGCGCTCTTCTGGCGGCCCTTGATGCCGGGCGGCCGGGCAAGGCCGCAGTGGATGTGCTGGATATCGAGCCGCTTGCCGATCCGAATGACCGTTTTGCCAACCATCCAAATGTTCTGGCGACCCCGCATGTCGGCTTTGTCACCGAGGACGAACTGGACATGCAGTTCGGCGATATTTTCGATCAGGTTGTTGCTTACGCCAATGGCCAACCGATCCACATGATTAATCCGGAAGTTTACAGCATGTCCTGATTGGGCGTGCTGGTGATCGTCCCCGCAGCGTTGTGCAGGCAGTTGCAAAGATGGGATAGGGCGGGGCTGTCGTTTCGCGGGTGATACAGGATACCGATATCGCGATAAAAAGTCTGATCGCCAAGCGAGAGCGTTCGAACACCCGCAGGCAACGGCAGGCACGCCCTCGATAGCGGCAGCAGTGCCACGCCAAGCCCCTTTGCTGTCATGGCGACCATGGTCGGGATATCGTCGATTTCAACGGATTCCTGTGGTGTGATGGCGTGCGAGCGCAAGAAACGGTCGACCTGCCGTCCGCCAAAGGACGTTCGATCATAGCGCAGGAACGGTCGCGATTTCAGGTGATACTGCCAATCGTCATCCGGGCTCTCGGTCGGGGTGATCAAAACATATGGTTCACGTCCAAGCGGGTGCCATAGAAAATCGCGCGGCATGCCGAATGACGGTTTGATCATGACGGCAAGGTCAAGGTCACCACTGTCAAGTTGGTCAAGAAGATAAAGCGAAATCCCGGGTACAATGTGGAGATGCATTTTTGCAAAGCGGTTGCGGAACGGTGCGATGGCATCGGCAAGGATTGTTGAAAGAGTGGTGCCGATCGCGCCGATCCGAAGACGCCCGACGGCGGTTTCATCGGCGTCGGGCGTGCCGAGAGCCTCAATCCGGGCGACAATTTCCTGCGCGCGGGCCAGTGTCCTTTGTCCTGCCGGGTTCAGTATTGCCGAACGGCCTGTGCGTTCAAACAGCTCGAACCCAAGCATTTCTTCAAGGCGGCGCATATGACCACTGACCGCGGACTGGGTCAGGCCGATCTTGTCCCCGGCAGCAGAAAAGGTGCCATAACGTGCAATGGCAAGAAGCGTGCGGAGTTCCGGGATCATGATAATTAATCATATTTTGTGATGCTTGGTGGCGGAATATATCATTTTTCATGAATTGATGAAACGGCTATCCCTTTAAGCACCGCACTCTATTTGACGAGAGGAAATCATGTCAGAAGTACCGATGCGTCCGTTCCACCTGGCCTTTCCGGTTCACGACCTTGCCACTGCACGCGCTTTTTACGGCGATCTTCTGGGGTGTTCTGAAGGTCGCAGTTCCGAGGACTGGATTGACTTCAATTTCTGCGGCCATCAGGTCGTCGCCCATCTTGCGCCGCAGGAATGCGGTAATGTCAGTTCCAATGCGGTTGACGGTCACGGTGTGCCGGTCCGGCATTTCGGCATTGTTCTGCCGATGGACGAATGGAACGAGATGGCGACAAAACTCAAGGCGGCAGGCACGAAATTCGTGATCGAGCCCTATATCCGTTTCAAGGGACAACCGGGTGAACAGGCAACCATGTTCTTTATGGACCCAAGCGGCAACGCTGTTGAAATGAAGGCCTTTGCCGACATCAATCAGCTTTTTGCCAAATAGGCAGAGCCCGAACAGAAACGGCAATGCCAAATCATGGGCATTGCCGTTTCTTTATGTTCTGCCCTTAGTTCGCGGGGAGTGTACTTTTGGCCCGACGCCCCATTTTGGGCATGCGGGCAAATATGGTGATGTTGCCAAGGAAGATCATCACAAGGCCGCTGGCACCAATCGGGGTCCAGACATAGCCTTCAAGGAAAGTGGAAACGGTCAAGGCCACGACCGGGAACAGGACGGTGACATAGGCCGCACGTCCAGCACCTACACGATGGACTAATGCCAGATAGGCAATGAAGGCAATGACAGAGCCCGGAATGGCCAGATACAGCAGGCCGCCAATATAGACAGGATCGGTCGGCATGACCGGGGTCTGGCCGCGCAGCAGGGCAAAGATCAGAAGCATGACCGCACCATATGCCATTCCACGTGCCACCGCGTCGCGGTTGGGTATACCCATGGCGTTCAGTTTGACCGAAACCATGTTGCCCATGCTAAACACCGCGGTTCCACCAAGGGCAAACAAAAGGCCGGTGATGGCATGCGGATTATGCGACAGGGCATAAATCTGGTTGGCAAACAGACATGCAATGCCGCCAAGGCCGAATGCCGCCCCGAAGACAAAGCGCAGACCCGGTCGCTGCCCATAAAAGGCCCAGTTGCCAAGCGCGTTGAAAATGGTCGAAGTGGTAAAGATTACCGCAACAATCCCTGATGCGATATAGCCCGTGGCCGAATACATCAGGATAAAGTTGATGCCAAACAGCCCACATCCCAGAAGCACGATCCAAGGGTGGGCGCGCCACGGAACGGGCTGCCATTTGCGCGACAGGATCAGAAAACCGCACAGCACGACAGCAGCCAGCAGGAAGCGATAGAATATCGACATTTCAATCGGGATCGGCCCGATCTGAAGCTTGATCGCATACCAGGTAAATCCCCAGCAGGCTGTAACGATCAGAAAAAGCAGGGCGGTCATGATAACGGGGCAACTCCGGTGACGAGAGGGGCGGGGCGAAAAACAGGACATGATCGATATGTGGGGCATATCCGAAACC
>CBIHMD010000173.1:0-6057 GCA_966210655.1 uncultured Thalassospira sp. | reverse complement strand
GATTACCGGCCCAATCTTTGGGGATTGTCGGGGCATGGGGATGGTGAAAACCGGTTCATTGCATCGGACAAGGTCACCAAGGAACTGCAATCGACATTGCATCTTTTTGATCTGATTGTCGGGACCGAGGAAGAATTTCACATTGCCGGTGGCACGACAAATACCCTTGAGGCGCTTGAGAATGTGCGGGTCACGTCGCATGCGGCACTGGTGTGCAAACGCGGACCGATGGGGGCGGTTGCCTTTACCGGCAAGATTGGCGCAAGTCTGGATGACGGTATTTCCGGCCCCGGTTTCCCGGTCGAGGTGTTTAACGTTCTGGGCGCTGGTGATGGCTTCATGTCAGGCTTGCTCAAGGGCTGGCTGACGGATCAGGATTGGGAAACGTCTCTTAAATATGCCAATGCGTGCGGCGCGTTTGCGGTGTCGCGGCATGGCTGTACGCCAGCCTATCCCAGTTGGGAAGAATTGCAGTTCTTCTTTAAGCGCGGGGTCAAAACCCCGGCACTGCGTCATGATGCGGAGCTTGAGCAGATCCATTGGTCGACCAACCGGCTTGGTGACTGGCCGGAAATGCGGGTGTTTGCATTTGATCACCGATTGCAGCTTGAAGATCTGGCCGACGAGGTTGGTGTTTCGCGCGACCGGATCGGGCCGTTCAAGGAGCTTTGCCTGCGTTCTGTACGCGATGTGGCGGGTGATAAATCGGGTAATGGCATCCTGTGCGAGCCGCGGCTTGGCCGCGATGCGCTTTATGCCGCGGCGGGAACCGGACTTTGGATCGGGCGGCCGGTTGAATTGCCGGGATCGCGTCCGTTACGGTTGGAAATCGGCCCGGATATTGGCAGCAAGCTTGCGGAATGGCCGGTCGAGCATGTGGTGAAGGTGCTGTGTTTCTATCACCCCGATGACGACGCGGCGATGAAGGCCGATCAGGAAGGAACCATCAAGCGACTGGCAGACGGGGCGCGGGCCAACAGACTTGAATTCCTGTTGGAAATCATCCCGTCCAAGGTGGCGGCGTGTGATGATCAGACGACGGCAAAAATCATCGAGCGTTTTTATGAAATCGGGGTTTATCCCGATTGGTGGAAGCTGGAACCGATGAAGTCGGACGCGGCATGGCGTCATGCCTGTGACATGATTTCGCGCCATGATCCTTATTGCCGGGGCATCGTCGTTCTGGGTCTTGAAGCGCCCGAAGCCGAGCTGGTGGCAAGTTTCGAGGTTGCCGCCAAGCATGACATGGTCAAGGGATTTGCCGTCGGGCGGACGATCTTTGCCGGGGTTGCGCGCGACTGGCTTGCGGGTAACATTGACGATCAAACAGCCGTTACACAGATGGCGGAAAAATATCGTGTGCTTTGCACCACATGGGACGCAGCGCGCAAAAAATCGGGAGGAGCGGCATGAAAACCGTTCGACTAACCGCCGCCCAAGCGATGGTGCGGTACTTAAGCAAACAGCAGAACGAAGACGGTGTACCGTTTTTCGGCGGGTGCTGGGCCATTTTCGGTCATGGCAATGTTGCCGGAATTGGCGAGGCATTGCACGGCATCGGGGATGATTTCCCGACATGGCGCGGCCATAACGAGCAGGGCATGGCCCATGCCGCCATTGCCTATGCCAAGGCATCAAACCGCAAGCGCGCCATGGCGGTCACGACATCGATCGGGCCGGGGGCGACCAATATGGTGACGGCGGCGGCCCTTGCGCATGTCAACCGCCTGCCGGTTCTGTTTATCCCCGGTGATGTATTTGCCAACCGCGCCCCTGATCCGGTTTTGCAGCAGGTCGAAGATTTCGGTGATGGCACGATTTCGGTCAATGATTGTTTCAAACCGGTCAGCCGTTATTTTGATCGCATCATGCGCGCCGAGCAGCTTTTGACCGCCCTGCCACGCGCCATGGCGACCCTGACCGATCCGGCCGATTGCGGCCCGGTGACATTGGCATTCTGTCAGGACGTGCAGGCAGAGGCATTTGACTGGCCCGAAAGTTTCTTTGACACCAAAGTCTGGAAAACCCGGCGCCCGCGCGCCGATCTGGATCAGCTTGACGCGGCGGTGGCGGCGATCAGGGCGGCCAAACAGCCGGTGATCATTGCCGGTGGCGGGGTGCATTATGCAGGGGCGTGTGATGCCCTGGCCGAGTTCGCCCATCGTCACAATATTCCGGTCGGGGAAACGCAGGCGGGCAAATCATCCATGCCGTGGGATGATGATCTTAACCTTGGTTCCATTGGCGTCACGGGGGCCAGTAGTGCCAACGCGATTGCCGAAAAATCCGACCTGATCATTGCGGTTGGCACACGGTTGCAGGATTTTTCCACCGGAAGCTGGGCCCTTTTCAAGCACCCGGACCGTCGCATCCTGTCGATCAATGTCGCATCCTATGACGCGGCCAAACACAATGCGATTGCGGTGACGGGGGATGCCAAGGTGACCTTGGCCGAGATCGGCGGGATGCTTGGCGATTACCGGGCACCGGCGATTGATGCCGGGCTTAAATCCGACTGGATCGCGGCGGTGGACAAGGTTACGGCAACGCCGACGGGCAATGCCCTTCCGACCGATGCACAGGTGATTGGTGCGGTTCAGCGCAGTGTTGATGACGATGCGATTGTGGTTTGTGCGGCGGGTGGTCTGCCCGGCGAGTTGCACAAGCTTTGGAAGGCAGTAAAACCCAACGGTTATCACGTTGAATACGGCTTTTCCTGCATGGGATATGAAATTGCCGGTGGGCTTGGTGTCAAGATGGCACAGCCCGACCGCGAGGTCGTCGTGATGGTCGGTGACGGGTCATATATGATGATGAATTCCGAACTGGCGACCAGTGTGATGCTGGGCCACAAGATCATCACCGTGATCCTTGATAACCGTGGCTTTGGCTGTATCAACCGGCTGCAGATGGCAACCGGCGGGGAGAGTTTCAACAACCTTCTGGATACCGCACGCCATGTGGTACCGTCCGCGATTGATTTCACCGCACATGCCGGGTCGATGGGGGCGATTGCCGAAAAGGTATCGTCGATCAGCGAACTGGAAGCGGCGATGGAACGTGCCCGCAAGGCAGACCGTTCCTATGCCATTGTCATTGATACCGATCCCCTGCCAAGCACCGATGAAGGTGGTCATTGGTGGGATGTTGCCGTGCCCGAAGTTTCGGTGCGGCCAACGGTGAACGAGGCACGCAAAAATTACGAAGCTGCGCTTAAACAACAGCGCCCCGGAGATTAAGAAAATGATCCTTTACGGTACCAACCCGATTGCCTGGTCCAATGACGATGATCAGACGCTGGGTGCTGAAATCAGCCTTGAAACCTGTTTGTCCGAAGCAGGTGAAATCGGTTTTGACGGGATTGAAAAAGGCCACAAGATGCCGACCGAACCGGCGGCACTGAAGGCCAAGCTTGATCCCAACGGGCTTAAATTCGTTTCGGGCTGGCATTCGCTTAATCTTCTGACCCATTCGGTCGAGGACGAGAAAAAGGCGATCCAGCCGCATCTGGATTTGCTGAAAGCCATGGGATGCAAGGTTTGCATCGTGTGCGAAACCAGCAATGCGATCCACGGCAATGACAATGCGGCCCTGATCGATAGCCCGGTTTTGCCAGCGGACAAATGGGCGAAATTTGGCGCGGACGTCGAGGCGATTGCCGCCTATTGCGCCGATCAGGGTGTCACATTGGTGTATCACCACCACATGGGCACGATTGTTGAAACGGCCGATGAAATTCATCAATTCATGGCCCATACCGGCCCGAAAACGCATCTGTTGCTGGATACAGGGCATGCATGGTTTGGCGGGGCAAATCCCGAAGAACTGGCAAGCCGTTATATGGATCGGGTCGCCCATATCCATTGCAAAAACGTGCGTCCGAAAATTGCCGAGCAGGTGCGCAATCAGCATCTGAGCTTCCTTGAAGGGGTGCGCCGCGGCGTGTTTACCGTGCCCGGTGACGAGGAAGGCATTGTTGATTTTGAACCGGTTCTGAAAATCGCGGCCGAGCATGATTATTCCGGCTGGCTGGTGATTGAGGCCGAACAGGACCCGGTTGTGCGCAACCCGTTCAAATATCAGTCGATGGGGCTTAAGGCGCTTCGTGCGATGGCGCAGAAAACCGGACTGGATAAGGGAGAAGCCTGATGGCCGATCTGCTGAGAAAACCGTCGAGGACCCGTGGAAAGGTCCATGACATTACCGCCCAAAGTGCCAATTGGGGCTATGTCGGGTTCGGGCTTTATCACCTGAAAGCCGGTGAAACGGCAGCCGAGGCGACGGGCGACCGCGAAGTGATTTTGGTCCTTGTCGAAGGCAAGGCCGAAATCGCGGTGGGCGATCAGAATTTCGGGGAACTGGGCAAACGCATGAGCGTGTTTGAACGTATCCCGCCAGCCTGTGTTTATGCGCCCAACGATGCCAACTGGAATGCGAAGGCCACAACCGATTGCGTTCTGGCGGTCTGCACCGCACCGGGCAAGGGCAATTACCCGGCCCGCGTGATCAGCGATATCGAGCTGGTCGAACGCGGCAAGGGGGCCAATACCCGGTACATCCACCCGATCGCGATGGAGGAAAAGGATATTGCCGATAGTCTGCTTGTGACCGAGGTTTTCACCCCGTCGGGCCATTGGTCAAGTTATCCGCCGCATCGCCATGACGAGGATAATTATCCCGACATGACATACCTTGAGGAAACCTATTATCACCGGCTTAACCCCAAGCAGGGATTTGGTTTCCAGCGGGTGTTTACCGAGGATGGGGAGCTTGACGAAACCATGGCGGTTTCGGATGGCGACGTGGTGCTGGTGCCCAAGGGGCATCACCCGTGCGGCAGTCCTTATGGCTATGAGATGTATTATCTGAATGTCATGGCCGGACCGATGCGCAAATGGCGGTTCCAGAACCATCCCGATCATGACTGGATTTTCCAGCGCGACAGCAAATAACCCGTTTTCCGTATTCCCGTTTTCGCAACATTTGTCCTTTCAGGATGTCAAACATGCTTAATATCGGACTTCTTGGTGCTGGCCGTATCGGCATCACCCACGCCAAAGCCGTTCAGGCCCTGCCAAATGCCAAAATCGCCAAGGTTTTCGACCCGGTGGATGCCGCGGCGGAAAACGCCATTGCCCTGACCGGGGCGACCCGTGCAACGGTCGAGGAAATCATGGCGGATGGCAATATTCACGCCGTTATCATTGCGACCCCAACCGACCTTCATGCCGATCAGATCGAACTGGCCGCACGGGCGGGCAAGGCGATTTTCTGTGAAAAGCCGGTTGACCTGGATGCCGGGCGGGTGCGCGATTGCCTGAAGGTGGTTGAAGAAACCGGTGTGGTCCTGATGGTGGGCTTCAACCGCCGTTTTGACCCCAGTTTTGCGCGCCTTCGGGCCGAAATTGACCACGGTGCGATTGGTGATGTTGAAATGGTGCAGATCACATCGCGTGATCCGTCCGCGCCGCCGGTTGATTATATCAAACGGTCGGGCGGGCTTTTCCGCGATATGATGATCCATGACCTTGACATGGCGCGCTTCCTTCTGGGTGAGGAGATTGTATCGGTCTATGCCACCGGTGCGGTCCTGACCGATCCGGCGATCAAGGCGACCGGTGATGTCGATAGTGCGGCGGCAACCCTTCGGACCAAAAGTGGCCGGATGGCGGTGATTACCAATTCGCGCCGTGCGACATATGGCTATGACCAGCGCATCGAAGTGCATGGCTCAAAGGGGCTTGTCGAGGCCGGAAACCATCGCACCACATCGGTGACGGTCGCGAACGGTGCGGGCTATAAAGCCGAACCATTGATGGATTTCTTCATGTCGCGTTATGCCGATGCCTATCGCATCGAACTGACGACTTTCTGTGATGTGGTGGCGGGTAAAACCAGTAATTATCCAAGTGGTGCAGATGGCCTGAAAGCGTTGATTCTGGCCGATGCGGCGCTTGAATCGCTTGCGAGTGGCAAGGAAGTTCTGGTCGGGTAAGCGAAAAAAATCGTCGGACCTATCAAAAAGTTCTTGATTTGTTCTTTTCTATCTGATATAAG
>CBIHMD010000172.1:0-6084 GCA_966210655.1 uncultured Thalassospira sp. | reverse complement strand
CTAGGCTCAGGACCTATTAATTTTCGCTCTACCTTTTTGGTAGAAAGTGGTGTCTCTGATTGGTGAGGAGCACTTTATGAGCGATCTATTCTGGCTTTCCCGTTCTCAGTTGCAGCGTATTGAGCCCTGTTTCCCACAGGCTCACGGGGTTCCTCGTGTTGATGATCAGCGCGTTGTTTCCGGGATCATCCATGTCATTCGCAACGGTCTTCGCTGGCGTGATGCCCCAAGGGAATACGGGCCGCACAAGACGCTCTATAACCGCTTTGTACGCTGGAGCCGATTGGGTGTCTTTGATCGTATATTCTCTGCGATTGCAGCCGAGAACGGCGAGCCTGAACAGTTGATGATCGACGCCACACATCTGAAGGCACATCGCACGGCGGCCAGCCTGCTTAAAAAGGGGATGTTCCCCGCCGTATCGGGAGAACGAAAGGTGGCCTGAATTCCAAGCTGCATGCCGTCGCCAATGAGCACGGCAAGCCACTTGTCCTGCTGCTAACCGAAGGTCAGATGAGCGATCATCTTGGCGCAAAGCTTATGTATGAATGCCTGCCAACCTCGGCATCTCACCTGATTGGTGATAAGGGCTATGACAGCGACGAGTTCCGGGCGGCGCTCAACGCCAAGGGTATCAAGCCCTGCATACCGCCCCGCAAAAACAGAAACACACACATATCATACTGCCCAAAGCTCTATAAAACCCGGCACAAAGTCGAGAACATGTTCGGAAAGCTCAAAGACTGGCGCAGGGTGGCGACCCGATATGACCGATGCGCGCACACCTTCTTTTCAGCGATCTGTATCGCCGCTACCGTCATATTTTACCTCAATTAATGAGTCCTGAGCCTAGTCATTCACCAGACGAAACCGCACAGAAAATATCGCTCCGCTGTGATCGTCCGGTTCATCCAGGCGAATGCGTGTATCGTGACGCAAGGCAATTTCACGCACAATCGAAAGGCCAAGACCACACCCGTCCTCGCCACCGCCCGCAACACGGTAGAACCGATCAAAGACATGTTTGCGATGTTCAAGGGGAATCCCCGGCCCATCGTCCTCGACGACCAGTTTGACGAAGGGTGCATCGTCCATTTCAGACATTAACCGCACGGTAACGGAACTGTCTGCCGGGCAATAGGTCAGTGCATTATGAATAAGGTTTTTCAGCAATTCCTCGATCAGGGTGGCATCACCCATGATCAGCACTGAGCCGTCAGGTCCTTCGTAGCCAAGATCGATACCGCGTTCGATAGCAATCGGCACCTTCGCACCAGTAACCGAACGTGTAATTTCACCAAGATCAATACGGACAAAGGGACGCCCGGCCAGTCCTTCGGGTGCCGCCCGGGCAGATGCCAGTAACTGATTGGCCAGATGAGAGGTTTGTCTGGTCGAAGCAGCCAGATTTTCCATCACATCATGCAGTTTTTCCGTATCCTTTTCGCGCAGCCCCAGTTCCGCCTGCGTCCGCAATGCTGCCAACGGAGTCCGCAACTGGTGGGCTGCATCTGCCGTAAAACGCTGCATGGTCGAAAGCGTATTTTCGAGCCGTTTCAACAAATGGTTGATGGCTCCAACCAGATGCCGCACTTCTGTCGGGACATCGTGCTGGATCGGTCGCAAATCCGAGGGTGATCGCCGATTAAGAGCCTCTTCCAGTCGCGCCAGCGGTTTAAGCCCCTGCCCGATCCCGAACCATACGATCAGGGCCGCAATCAGAATCAAACCGAACTGCCGAACCGCAGCACGTGCCAGAATATCCTCGCTCAGACTTTCACGCGTTCCGGTCGTTTCAGCCACCAGCACATGAAAACGCGTCGCCATCCGCGCACTGGCAACATAACGTGACAATGCGCCGATCCGCACCCGTTCACCGTTATATTCCGCATCGTAAAACACCGGCTCTTCCAGAAGCGGCATCAGTTTTTCGGGCACTGGTGGCAATTCTTCGTAGCCGGTGATGAATTCGCCCTGTGCCGTACTGACCTGATAGAAAACGCGGTCCTGCGACGCACTTGTCAGCATTTCAAGGGCGACATAGGGCACATCGACCTCGATCTGTCCGCCGATCAGAACAACACGATCGGCAATCGCCAGAGCCGAACTTAACAATGCCCGGTCAAATGCCTGATTGGCTGAATGCACCGCATTACTGCGCACTTCAAATAGCATCAACGAACTGATCAGAAGCAACGGGATCAGAAGCCAGATCAGCAAACGCCGACGAAGGGATGCATTTCGCCACTTCATGTCTTTTTCAACAAATAGCCAAGACCACGAACCGTCTGGATTTTGACATCCGCCGTTTCAACA
Organism: uncultured Thalassospira sp.; assembly: GCA_966210655.1. Lineage (GTDB taxonomy): Bacteria > Pseudomonadota > Alphaproteobacteria > Rhodospirillales > Thalassospiraceae > Thalassospira. Next base: position 3,768 of record CBIHMD010000172.1, on the reverse strand, counting down.
CGTTTGCGCAGACGGCTGATATAAAGCTCGACTGCATTGGCACTGATATCATCCTCGAACCCGGCCAATTGATCGGTGATCTGCTCCTTGGACAATACATGCCCAAGCCGCAAAAGCAGGATTTCAAGGATATTCAGTTCACGGCGCGGAATTTCAATATCCTGACCATCAATCATGGCGCGACGCGCAACCGTGTCATATGTCAAACGGCCACAGGTGATCCGGGTATTGTGGGTTCCGGCATGGCGACGCATCAAGGCACGCACGCGTGCCTCAAGCTCGACCAGTTCAAACGGTTTTGCCAGATAATCATCGGCACCAAGATCAAGTCCCCGCACCCGATCATCAATGTCGTTGCGTGCCGTCAGGATCAGAACCGCACTTTCCGATCCGCGATGACGCAACCGGCGCAGGATTTCATCGGCTTCTTCCCCGTCGGAAATCACATCAACCGCATAGCCCGCCTGCTGCAAAGAGCGGGCGATGCCATCGGCGAGTGCGGCATGATCTTCTACGACAAGGACTCTCATTGTGTCGGGTTCGGCCCCCTGTTAAACCAGCATGGTCTGGTGCATATTGACCCAAGCACATGAATTTTCCAGATTTTGCCGGATCGTGAAAGCCCCGATAGCGATCATCCGGCAGCAAGCCTGCGAGTAATCCGGTTGATAAGGGCCTGTAAGCGATGACCTTGCGCAGTACTATCATTATTGCTGTTTTCTGCGCAGCAATTTTCCGTGCCATACCTGCTACTGCGGAATTGTTTGTTTTCCCGGCATTAAACAGCGCGACACCAGACAATCCGGAACAGACCATGCTTTCGGAAAGCGAGGCAGTGGTTATTTATGGTTCGGCCGATATCGAGGCTTTCAGACCGACCATTAAAGGCTTTCAGCAGAGCAACCCGAATATACGTGTCGATTATCATCAGCTTCAAACGCTGGAAATGTATGATCGCACAATCGTCGAACGCGAAGCTGGCAAACCCAATGCCGATCTCGTCATTAGTTCGTCAATGGATTTGCAGATGAAGCTTGCCAATGACGGATACGCCTTCTCGCATCAAAGCGACGAAACCCGCGCATTACCCAATTGGGCACGCTGGCGGAACGAGGCCTTTGCCGTAACGCAGGAACCGGCTGTCATTGCCTATAACCGGCAATTTTTCAGGGAAAACAATCTTGAGCCACCCCGAACCCGCAACCAGATTATCCGGCTGCTCATTGAACATGACGATCTGATGAGCGAAAAGATCACGACCTATGATATTGAACGAAGCGGAGTTGGCTTCCTGTTTCTGGCCCGTGATGAACGTTATTTTTCAGGTATCTGGGATTTTGTGCGTACCTTGGGTCAGGCAAAGGTAAAGCTTTATTCAAATACATCGCCAATGCTTGAAAAGATCGCAAGCGGACAGGTGTCACTGGGCTATAATCTTCTGGGATCATATGCTGAAACCTTCAGCCACCGGAATCCCAATCTTGGCGTGATACTGCCCGATGATTTCATCGTTGTTTATTCCCGAATTGCCATCATTCCGCGCGGGGCCCGCAACCCGGAACTCGGCGGCAGGTTCCTTGATTATATCCTGTCGATCGAAGGCCAGAGCATTCTGCAGGATGAAGGCAATTTCAACCCGGTGCGCCCCGATGTCCCGCCCAGTCCGTTTTCGTCGCTGATCTTTGATCGTTACGGCGAACGGGTTCGATCTTTCCCTGTGGGGCCAGGACTGCTGGTTTATCTCGATCAGGCGAAACGCCAGCGATTTTTAAGCCGCTGGCAGGATGCATTGCTTAATCGTCGCTAAGTTCCGATGGCAACGGGCGGCGTTCCGGTCCGTCATAATTCCAGATCAGGCGACGCGGGATTGGACCCTTGTTACGACCACCCTGATTGGTTTGCTCCCACGCGTGAGCCAGTATTCCCACCGACCGCGACAAACAGAACAAACCGCGTGCCAGCGGTGCGGCGAAGCCAAGCTCGGCATAGATCACGGCCGTTGCACCATCGATATTCATCGGGATGCGTTTGCCCTTCCGTTCCAGAAGGGTTTCCTCGATCTGGCTGGCAATCTTGCCAAACCGGCCAGATACGATGCCATCACCTGCTGCCACAGCAACAAGCGACAATAATCTTGGTGCCCTTGGATCAAGCGGGTGGAAGCGATGCCCGAAACCCGGGATATGCTTACCATGTTCGGCAATCTGGTGATCCAGCCCGGCAGCGGTCGCATCAGCCAGGTTTTCGCCCCCATCCATGCGTACGGCAATATCGTGATAAAGGGCAACGGCCTGTTCGCCGGCACCACCGTGAACATCCCCCAACACATTAACCGCACTTGCCATCGCATTGTTCAGGCCAATTCCGCAGGTCGCCGCCATACGCGCGATTGCAATGCTCGGTGCTTGCGGCCCGTGATCGACAGCCGCGACGAGGGCTGCCTCAAGCAATGCGGCCTGCCCTTTTGATGGCAATTCGCCACGCGTCATCAGCCAGATCATCCCGGCAAAGCTGATATTGCCAATCAGATCCTGAATGGGATAACCGCTATAATGGATTTTCCCCGGCTCCATATCGATGATGGATGTTTTCCACCAGTCACTGACTTCGTTTTCGATATCTTTTGCAGTTTTATCGCTCATAGCACACCTTCGGCTTTCAGGATGGCAACCTCGTCGGCGGATATGCCAAGACCGGACAGAATGGTTTCATTGTCCTGCCCAAGAACAGGTGGCGGTGCGTCGACCGAGGGCGCATCGCCATTCATCTTGATCCCGGTACGCAGAATTCGGATATCGCGTTCGGCACCGGGTACATTATCGAAATCGGCCAACATGCCGCGGTCTGATATCTGCGGCAGCGACAAAGCCTGCGGTACGGTTAAAACTGCCCCGGCTGGCACACCAACCGCATTGAATTTGGAAACCCAGTGATCGGTCGGCTGTGTGACAAGCACACCTTCCAGTAGGTCACTGAGCTCCCTGCGATGGGAAAGACGCTCTGTCCGGGTTCCGAAACGCGGATCGGTTTTCAAATCTGATAAATCCAGAACATCGCAAACGGCTTCGAACTGTTCCTGTTTGTTAGCTGCGATATTGATTTTGCCGTCCTGTGTGCGGAATGTGCCCGATGGCGACGAGGTGAAATTGTCATTACCATTCGCAGTCGGCTGTTTGCCCGCAATCAGGAAGTTCGATACCACCCAACCCATCGTGGCAATTACGGATTCCAGCATCGAAATATCGATAAAACTGCCTTTACCCCCGTTACTGCCCAATGCACGCCCGGCAAGGGCCGCAGTAATGGCATAGGCCGCTGTCAGACCACCGATGGTATCGGCCATCGGATATCCGACGCGGTAGGTTTCCCGATCTTCTTCGCCGGTGATCGTCATAATGCCCGAAAGCCCCTGTACGATCTGGTCATAGGCTGGCAGCTTTTTCATCGGACCGGTTTGTCCGAACCCGGAAATCGCACAATAGACCAGTGCCGGATTAACCTTGGACAGCACGTCATAGCCAAGTTCAAGACGATCCATCACGCCGGGACGAAAGTTTTCCACGACTACATCTGCAGTCATGACCATTTTTTTCAGAATTTCCTTACCGCGCGGGTCTTTGAGGTTCAGCGTCACGGATCGTTTTCCGGCGTTTTGCGCCATGAATGAAACCCCCATCAGCTTTTCATTCAGTCCCTGATCCGCACCCAGTTGGCGGGCAAGATCACCACGCCCTGGTGCCTCGATCTTGATGACATCCGCACCGAGAT
>CBIHMD010000171.1:0-6131 GCA_966210655.1 uncultured Thalassospira sp. | reverse complement strand
TGCCAAAACCACCCGCCATGCGCGGCTCGCTATCGTTGCCGCCGCCAAACCCGTCGCCCAGATCGCTCAGGATTGAGGATGGCAGATATTTCTCGCCCGCCAGAACAAGCTGAATGGCATTGGCAAGTGTCTGCCCGCGCAATGTTTTAGGAATAAACCCGTGCGCACCGTTTTCAATCGCGTGCCGGACATCTTCGCTGCGATAGGCTCCCGAAAGCAAAACAACCGACGTTGTCTTGGCTGCTTTTTCAAGGGTACGTTTAAGCCCCTCAAGCCCGTTCATGCCGGGCATTCGCAAATCCAGAAGCACCAGATCGAAATCGTTTTGTGCTTCGATATGTTCAAGTGCCGGGTCAAGTGCCCCGGCCTCGACCACTTCACAATCTTCGAAATATTGCTGGAACAGCAGTGATAATGCTTCACGAACCAGATCGTGATCGTCTGCCAATAGGATACGCAAAGCCTTTACCCTTCTTTACCTGCCCCACAACCATGCCCGAACACTCGAAGGCAAAACAACGCGTGGCTGCAACCAGAAATCTTTTGTGATCCGGGAACAGAATACGAAACCGGCTAACGGTTTGCAAATCCGAACTTTTTCTTATTTCCGCAAAGCAACTATTCCTCGAGCAACTCTGCACGCGCTATCGGTCGCAATTCTTCGAGTTTGCGGTTCACCTCGGTAACGGTCATGTCGACATTATGCCGCCCGAAATCCGCCAGAAGCACGGAAATAATGCCGTTTTCCTGCGGATTGGCAACAACATCGCCGATGACTTTGGCCGCATAGGAACGACTTTCCGCCTCGCTCATACCCATTTTATCGCCCGCCCAGATCGCCAGCATTTTATAAAGATGGGCTTCGATCCGGAAATTCTGTTCAAGGTCAAAACTGTATTTTGCCTCAAAACCACGTTCACGATCCGTGAAATTCGACATTCTCGGGCTCCTCCAGATGGTTTGTTTTTGATCAGGCCGTTTCCCCTCGTCCTTTATTTATGGACTGTATCACGCCCTGTCATCGGCTTGCTCCGATACTTTTGAATTTGACAAATGCCTATCCATGTCGCTTTGATCTGGGTCATGTGTACAGTCATAATACTTCGCCGACCCGACCATGAATGGCCGGTAATTATCGGTGCAAATCGCGACGAAATGAACAGCCGCCCGTGGAAGGCCCCGGCCCGGCATTGGGAAGACCGCCCTGATGTTATCGCCGGGATGGATGAAACTGCTGGCGGCACCTGGCTTGGCGTTAACGAGGACGGGGTAGTTGCCGCCGTCCTGAACCGTTTCGGAACCCTTGGCCCGGCAACGGACAAACGGTCGCGCGGTGAATTGCCGCTCGAAGCACTTGATCATGCCGATGCCATCGATGCCGCTCAGGCACTTGCCGAACTTGATGGCGATGCCTATCGCCCCTTCAACATGGTGATTGCCGATAACCGGGATGCCTATTGGCTGGCCAATCGTGGGGATGGCAAGATCGAAATCACCGACATTCCCGAAGGATTGTCGATGATTACCGCCCATGATCTGAATGACAAAGCCAACAGCGAACGGACCAAACGCAACCTTCCGCGTTTCATCAGCGCCCCGCCCCCCAACCCCGAAGCCGACGACTGGTTTGCATGGCAGGCATTGCTGGCTGATACCGGCATGATGGAACCTGATCCCGCTCATCATGACATTCGTGCCGATGCCATGCTGGTGCGCAGCAATATCGGGTTCGAAACCGTCTGTTCGTCTCTGATCGGGCTTCCGGCCATTCCGACTCAGAAAAACGAATTGCCGCGCCGCCCGGTCTGGCTGTTTTCCAATGGCCAGCCCGACAGCGTCCCTTTCCTTCCGGTCGAGATTTAGGCACCCCGCCAGCTTCACCTCCGTAACGCCCGGTTTTCGGGGGTCTTTTGCACGGCGACAGTCGGAAGGCTTGACGGTTGCAAAATCCTATTATCAAGTCTGCGTAAATGGACTTACACGGCAATTGAGTTTCTTGCCCAGCACTGCTATACGGGGGGCGCGTTTTTCAGGGTGCTCGGGGACATTCCCCCGCAAGCAAAGATGTGAAAGATCCCGCCAATGTCCAGAAAGCAGCCCATCTACGAGGGTAAAGCCAAGGTTTTGTACGAAGGTACCGAACCCGGAACCATCATCCAGTATTTCAAGGACGATGCCACGGCGTTCAACGCACAGAAGCGCGGCACCATTGCCGGCAAAGGCGTCCTGAACAACATGATTACCGAATTCGTCATGACCCGTCTGGCGGAAATCGGCATCCCGACGCATTTCATTCGCCGCATCAATATGCGCGAACAGCTTTGCAAGAAATGCGAAATCGTTCCGATCGAAGTCGTGGTGCGCAATATCGTCGCCGGTTCGATGGCTAAACGTCTAGGCCTTGAAGAAGGCGAACGTCTGCCGCGCCCGATCGTCGAATTTTATTACAAAGACGACGCGCTTGGTGATCCGCTGGTTTCTGACGAGCATATCCTTGCCCTTGGCTGGGCAAGTGCCGAAGAACTCGAAGAAATCGTCGGCATGACCCTTCGCGTCAATGATTACCTGTGCGGCCTGATGCGCGGCATCGGGATCAAACTGGTTGATTTCAAACTTGAATTCGGACGCGTCTGGGAAGGCGATTTCATGCATCTGGTTCTGGCCGATGAATTCAGCCCGGACAACTGCCGCCTCTGGGATGCTGTGACCAACGAAAAGATGGACAAGGACCGCTTCCGCCGCGATCTTGGCGGGGTCGAGGAAGCCTATCAGGAAGTGGCGCGCCGTCTCGGTGTCCTGCCTGAGTCCGCGGACATAGAATCGCTGAACAAAGACAAATAATCCCAAGGCCGCGCTTGCGCGGCCTTTTCTTATCGACGCCGGAACCATCGGAACCGGTACATTATTGTTTGCAAACAAGTATCGCCGTATGGCGAGTGCGCACTCAAAGGAGCTTCTCGTGAAAGCACGTGTCCATGTCACCCTGAAGAACGGTGTCCTTGACCCGCAGGGTAAAGCCGTTCACCACGCCCTGCAGGGTCTTGGTTTTGCCGGTGTCAACGATGTCCGTCAGGGCAAGTTCATCGAACTCGAACTGGATGGCAGCGACGTCGAAAAGGCACGCGCCGAGGTCAAGGAAATGTGCGAGAAGCTTCTCGCCAATACCGTGATCGAAGATTACAGCATCGAGCTGGCCTAACTGCCCGGGCGGGGCTTTGCCGTTGCAGGGCCTTTGTCTGTCGCGATCAAGTAACGGATATTAATCGAGAGACGGTATTTCATGAAATCCGCTGTCATCCTCTTCCCCGGCATCAACCGGGAGAATGACGCCATTGCGGCCCTTGAACAGGCCACCGGCACCAAACCGACCGTGGTTTGGCATGGCGAAACCGAACTGCCAAAGACCGACATCATCATGGTCCCGGGTGGTTTTTCCTATGGCGACTATCTGCGTTGTGGCGCCATGGCCGCCAAATCGCCGATCATGCGTGCGGTTGCCGAACGCGCAAAAGCCGGTGTGACCATCCTTGGCGTCTGTAACGGTTTCCAGATTCTGACAGAAGCAGGCCTGTTGCCCGGTGCGCTGATGCGCAATGCCAGCCTGAAATTCATCTGCAAGAACACGCATCTGAAGATCGAAAACACCGACACACGCTTTACCAATCAGTATAAAACCGGCGAAGTCGTCGATTATCCAGTGGCCCACCATGACGGCAACTTCTTTGCCGATAGCGAAACGCTTGACCGCCTAGAAGGCGAAGGTCGCGTTGTTCTGCGCTATTGCGATGCCAATGGTGTCGTTGATCCGGCAACCAACCTGAACGGTTCACAGCGCAATATTGCCGGCATCATCAACGAGGCCGGCAACGTCCTTGGCATGATGCCGCACCCCGAAAACGCGATTGATCCGCTGCATGGTGGCACCGATGGGCGCAATCTGTTCAAAAGCTTGGTGGAGGCAGCATCGTGAGTGCTAACGATTTCAACACCCCGATCACGCCGGAACTGGTCAAGGAACACGGCCTTAACGAGGAAGAGTACAAACTCGTCCTCGAAATCATGGGCCGCGAGCCCAACATCAACGAGCTTGGTATTTTCTCGGTGATGTGGTCGGAGCATTGCTCGTACAAATCATCGAAAAAATGGCTCAAAACCCTCCCGACTAAGGCCAAATGGGTCATTCAGGGACCGGGTGAAAATGCCGGCGTCATCGACATTGGCGATGGTCGGGCCGCCGTATTCAAGATGGAAAGCCACAACCACCCGTCCTTTATCGAACCCTATCAGGGTGCAGCAACCGGTGTTGGCGGCATCATGCGCGATGTCTTCACCATGGGCGCACGCCCGGTCGCAAACCTCAATGCGCTGCGCTTTGGCGAACCGGACCATCCGAAAACCCGCCACCTGCTCAGCGGTGTCGTCGAAGGCATCGGCGGTTACGGCAACTGCATGGGGGTCCCGACCATCGGCGGGGAAACAAACTTCCACGCATCTTACAATGGCAACATCCTGGTCAATGCGATGACCGTGGGTCTGGCCGATGCCGACAACATCTTCTATTCCGCAGCAGCCGGTATCGGAAACCCGGTTGTTTATGTCGGTTCGAAAACCGGCCGTGACGGCATCCATGGCGCAACCATGGCCTCGGCCGAGTTTGATGATGACAGCGATGAAAAACGTCCTACCGTTCAGGTCGGCGATCCGTTCACTGAAAAGCTTCTGCTGGAAGCCTGCCTTGAACTGATGGCAACCGACATGATCGTCGCCATTCAGGATATGGGGGCGGCCGGTCTGACCTCGTCCTCGGTCGAAATGGCGTCCAAGGGCGGCGTTGGCGTCGAACTGTGGCTCGATAAAGTCCCGATGCGCGAAGAAGGCATGACCCCCTACGAACTGATGCTGTCAGAATCGCAGGAACGCATGCTGATGGTCCTGAAACCCGGTTGCGAAGACGCCGCCAAGGCGATCTTTGACAAATGGGAACTCGACTTTGCCGTTATCGGTATCCTGACCGATACCAAACGCATGGTTCTGAAATGGCATGGCGAGGTTGCCGGTGATCTTCCGATCGATCCGCTGGCCGAAGCATCGCCGGAATACGACCGTCCGTGGGAACCGACCCCGAAGCAAGATCGTATCGATCCAGCCAGTATTTCGGGCAAGATCAGCCATGTCGATGCGCTGAAAACCCTGATTGCGTCCCCGGACCTCGCGTCGCGTCGCTGGATCTGGGAGCAGTATGACCATCTGGTCATGGGCAACACGATTGTCCGTCCGGGGGGTGATGCCGGTGTCGTGCGCGTTTCGGGCACGAACAAGGGCATTGCAGCCACCACCGACTGCACCCCGCGCTATGTCATGGCCGATCCGGTCGAAGGCGGCAAACAGGCCGTTGCCGAAGCCTATCGCAACCTGGTTGCAACCGGTGCCAAGCCGCTTGCAATCACGGATAACATGAACTTCGGTAACCCGGAACGCCCGCGTATCATGGGGCAGTTCGTTGGAGCATGCCAGGGCATTGCCGAAGCCTGCATCGCGCTCGACTTCCCGGTCGTTTCGGGTAACGTGTCGCTTTACAACGAAACCAATGGCGTCGGCATCATGCCAACCCCGGCGATTGGTGGCGTTGGGGTGATTTCCGATCTGGGTCATCATGCCACCATCGGCATCAAACGCGATGACAGTGCGCTGATCATGATTGGTGCCGCGACCGGTGAACTTGGCCAGTCGCTGTATCTCAAAACAATTGAAGGCCGCGAAGAAGGCGCCCCGCCGCCGGTCGATCTGAATGCAGAAAAACTGGCCGGTATGCTGGTGCGCGAACTGATCGAGCTTGGCCTGGTCCGCACCTGCCATGATATCGCCGATGGCGGTCTTCTGGTCGCGGTTGCCGAGATGTGCCTTGCCGGCAATATCGGTGCCGACCTGCACCTGCCCGAAGCCGGTAGCGAAGTCGCATGGCTGTTTGGCGAGGATCAGGGCCGCTACGTGATCGCCACCCGCGATCCGGACAAGGTCCTGAACGCCGCCAGAAGTGCCAATGTCGCCGCCGTCATCATTGGTCAGGCTGGCGGTGATTCAGTCGTCATTGATGGCGGCGAAAAAATATCGCTTTCCGAGCTGCGCGAACT
>CBIHMD010000170.1:0-6141 GCA_966210655.1 uncultured Thalassospira sp. | reverse complement strand
ATTGTATGGATTTCCTTGATCGTGCCGGGGCGACGGCGCAATGCCACCACCCGGTTGGCCAGTCGCACCGCCTCATTCAAATTATGCGTCACATAAACCGCCGTCATGCCGGTCCGCGCAAACAGGGCGGCAAATTCATCCAGCAGCAAAATCCGCGTCTGCGCATCAAGGGCCGATAACGGCTCGTCCATCAGCAAAACCGCCGGGCGCACCGAAAGCGCACGCGCAATCCCGACCCGCTGCTTCATCCCGCCCGAAAGCTGCTTGGGATACGCATCGCGAAAATCCCAAAGATTGGTCTGCTCCAGCACCTCTGCCACACGCGCATCACGATCCGCCTTGGATAATCCGTGATCTTCAAGAACAAGGCTGATATTGCCCGCCACCGTCCGCCACGGCAAAAGCGCGAAATCCTGAAACACATAGGTCAGCGGGTTAAGGCAGCCGTCCGGGGTGGCCTTGTCGCAAATCAGAATCTCGCCGCGTGTCGGGGCCAACAGCCCGCCAATGATCGACAGCAATGTCGATTTGCCGCAGCCCGACGGCCCGATCAGGGCGACGACCTCGCCCGGTTCGATCCCGAAATCGATATCGCGCAGCGCCTCGACCTGATCATATGAATGGCAAATGCCCTTGATTTGCAGCCGCATGGCACAATCCGTTTATCTGAAATCTACAAATGAAACGACCGGGCCGCGCACAATGGCGGCCCGGTCGGGAAAATATCGGCTTACTCGGTCAAGGCCGGGATGAAGCTGGTATCGATGAATTTCGCCGGATCGGCATCGGCGGAAACATAACCGCGATCCTGATACCATTTGACCTGCGCCTTCACATCGGCAACGTCAAGTCTGGCTTCTTCGGTGATGAACATCGCGCCATTGCGGATTTTCGGATAGGCCTTGTCCGCCGGATCGTTGGCATAGACATATTTATGCACGATCTCCAAAATCTCCTGCGTGGTGTCGCTTTCAACAAGCTTGCCATCCGCATCCGTCGCCAGAAGGGCCGCACGGTAATCCGCGACACCCTTCTGATAGGCGCGCACGAATTTCTCGACCGTCTCGCGGTTTTCCTCGACATTCTCGGTCGAAGTAAACAGGCCCCACACATGATAAGGCACGTAATCCTTCACCCAGCCGATAATGTGTGCTGCCCCGGCATTGGCCAGCGGCTTTGCGATATGCGGCACGATGATCATGCTGTCGACCTGCCCGCTTTTAAGCGCGCCGATCATGTTGGGTACGGACTGCAACGGTTTAAGCGACATGCTTTCGGGGTCAAACCCGGCCTTTTCGGCGACATTGCCGATCATGTAATGGAAGCTCGACCCGACCTGCGAAAGCGCAAAGCTATGACCGGGCAATTTATCAACCGATGTCAGTCCGGCCTCAAACGCCGCATTGGACGCCAGAATGGCCGATCCGTCATAACCCGGATCTTCATGCAACTGCGCACCAATAACCTTAAGCGCCCCCTTGGCCGCAAGGTTAAAGAACCCGCCGGTAAACGCCGTCACGCCAAAATCGGCATCGCCCGATGCAATCGCAACCGCAACCGGCTGGGCCGCCTGAAAGATCGAAATCTCGGCATCAAGGCCCTCGTCGGCAAGATATCCCTTTTCCTTGGCAATAAATAACGGTGCGCTTGAAACAAACGCCAGTGCCGCAATATCGACCTTCTCGTTGGCTTGTGCGCCAAACGCCACAAGGGCGCTCGCCCCCATCGCCAACGCAACAACGGTTCCACGCGCCGGCCCTGCCCCGCCCGGCATTACCCTCATCCACAGAATGTTTCCTCCACAGGATCATTTTTTTGAATGCATTATAACCTTCGGAATTTTGTTAGCCGATTTATCGACAAATTGCCAATCTTTGCGCATTTTTCCGCCAAAAGGGTCGATTTCACCCTTAATGCGCAAGTCACCCCGCCCCCTGTTTCCGTCAAGGTCGAATTTGCGCGGGTCTCCCGACATTGCCGTACCACGCTCTCCCATCTTTCCCACGCTCCTCTACCGTCGTTCCCGCGTCCCTCTACCGTCGTTCCCGCGAAAGCGGGAACCCATCGGGCCACAACCTCCATCACCGAAATAGGATACCCCCCCAAACTGGATGCCCGCCTTCGCGGGCATGACGGGGATGGGTCAGACCCCCGATACTTGCCTTGCGCAAAACAACCGTCGCCCCGCCTCTCTATCGCCACTGCCACGGTGCCTGCCCCGCCTCGCTTCCTTTACCCGTCGCCCGCCGCTCTACCGTCGCCCGCTCCTCTACCGTCACTCCCGCGAACGCGGGAGTCCATCGTGCCACCCGCTCCCACGCCGCCGCCAGTAATCCCGCAAATTGCCATCCCCCGCCAAACCGGCTAAAACCGCCAGAGACAAACCCTGCGCACAAAGGCCCCGCATGTCATCAAACCCGGACACCCCAGCCCCAAAACCAAACGGCAAAACCGCGATGATCATCGGGGCGGGTCCGGCGGGGCTGATGGCGGCTGAACGCCTCGCCGGGTCCGGTCATGCGGTCACGATCTATGAAGGCATGCCAAGTGCCGGGCGCAAATTCCTGATGGCCGGGAAATCGGGGCTTAACATCACCCATGCCGAAGACCTCGAAACGTTTTTGTCGCGCTATGGCACCTCGCGCGCACGGCTTGAACCGCACTTACGCAAATTCGGCCCCAACGAAATCCGCGACTGGTGTGCTGGACTTGGCATCGAAACCTTTGTCGGGTCATCCGGCCGCGTCTTCCCGACCGCGATGAAGGCAAGCCCGCTTTTGCGCGCATGGCTTAGGCGTCTGGATGGTTTGGGCTGCAAAATCCATTACCGCCATTACTGGACCGGCTGGGATGAAACCGAAAATGCCGTTTTCAAAACCCCCGACGGCGAAGTGACGGCCAAGGCCGATATCACCGTTCTGGCATTGGGCGGCGGAAGCTGGAAACGGCTGGGATCGGATGGCAAATGGATGGAAATCCTTAAATCCGCCGGGATCAGATGCAACCCGTTCAAACCGGCCAATTGCGGATTTGACGTCGCCTGGACCGACCATCTGATCGATAAATGCGCGGGGTCGCCTGTCAAGGCCGTGACGCTCACGGTCGAAACCAAAACCGGCCCGCAAACCGTGCGCGGCGAATTCGTGATTTCCAGAACCGGGATCGAAGGCAGTGCGGTCTATGCCATCTCGGCAGCCCTTCGCGATCAATGGCTTGAAACCGGCGATGCCACCGTAACGCTCGACCTAACGCCCGACCGCGACCTGGCCGATGTCACCGCGCGCTTAAACAAACCACGCGGCAAAAACTCGCTTGGCAATCACCTGCGTAAAGCACTTGGTCTGGACGCCACCAAAACCGCCCTCGTTTTCGAAGTCACCCCGCGCGAAACCCTAAACGATCCCGCCAAACTCGCCACCGCGATCAAGACGCTCCCGCTTAAAATCACCAAACCCCGCCCCATTGACGAAGCCATCAGCACGGCGGGCGGTGTGGCATGGGAAGAACTCGACGAAACCTTCCAGCTCAAAAAACGCCCCGGCACCTATTGCTTGGGCGAAATGGTCGATTGGGAAGCGCCGACGGGGGGGTATTTGTTGAGTGGGTGTCTAGTCGGTACAAGAACATCAAGTCAATAGAAACGGAAATATCATGTCCCGGGGAGGTTTATTTCTTATTCTTCGCAGATCCGTGTCCTACGTGAACAGATAGTTTTTCTTCAGTATAATGAATTATTTCATTGGTATCTAAGCTAGTAATCCGCTCAATATATAAATCATTATCTCTATCAATTAGCCGCCACTTTTTGACCATCTTACCGGCATGGGCATAAAAATCAGCTCCAGAAATGAATTCTTGTCGGACCTTTCGCTTTCCGGTCCTCCTCAGGTCCTTAACTTTTCCATGAACGCAATCATAAAAACGAACTTGTTCGCTCACTGTTACTTTCAACGTTCTAGATTTTGAACCGCAATCAGGACAGCAAGCATTCGAACCATCGCTAAGTACACTTATATTACTTAGAGCCGCATTACAATTTGAGCAATGAAAGTTTTCTGTAATTTCCCCCATCACTATTCCTATGCCATCGCCAAGAGAGCGCGCTTCATTTTTGTTAGTTACGCACGTATGTTTTCATCTCATTGGTCGTATTTATACCAAGATTCGTAGTCTCTTGAAGTACTTGATGAACGTGCTCCTTTTCCTGTGTTACAGGATGAACACATCAACTGAAGGTTTGTTACGCAATTGCCACCACCTTTTGCCAAAGGGACAATGTGATCATAATGCAAAGAACTATTTTGCGTAATCAACTTTGTTAAGTCGGTTTTGCAGAGAACGCAACGCCCCTTATCCCTGTGATAAATTGAGTTTTTGGCCCACATCGGGATAGAACATCTACGTAGATAACCGGACTTAGTGAATGATTCCGGGGCAAAGGCTGGTGCCGTGTATAATATATATCCAGATACAACTTCCCAGAATGCAGCAAGAGTACCACGGTTTGAGAATAGAACATGAAACACTTGCTTGGTAACGTTCTCACAAACGTCATTAATCAAATCGTCCTGAGACAATTGCTCAAGATACTCATACCCATTTATAAGACTGGGCGCCCGATGATCGTATGATGCAGGGCGCACTTTCATTTCATTTGCCTCAAGCAAATAATCTACCCAGAAGGTTCCTGGGATTTTGTCTTTTTCAGCATCCTCAAAGATGACACTTGATATCACACTTTCTATGAAGGTGTGAAAAGCCGTCCATTTTGGAAAACTCTGTGTCAGGCCAATTGATGCCATGTCTCCAAAAATATCTTCTATATTTCTAATATAGCTGGATGCATCTCGTGTAACGGTATCGACCATCTGGCAAATGTAGTATAGATCAGTAGTTGAGACTTTCTGCAGTTGCGTTGCCAAACTTCATCCCTCCGACCAGCCAACAATCATCTTTATCAAAGATAAACGGCACGAATTTACTTTTCGCCCCATAGTTAAGAATCACTCTTAAAGAAAAAAGGGACAGATTTATTTTTTGTCCCCATAAAGCTTAACACTCAATGACAATGCACAGACCCCACCCTGTTATCCATATGGCAACACTGCCCCGGTGGGGAGCTTTTGCGACAACCGCCGCCATGTTCAACGACTTGGTCAAACGCGATTGAACCCTGTGCCGCGAATGTCGGCACCTGTGCGGTCCCCATCGCAAACAGCGCACTGATCCCCAGAGCCACAATTATTTTCATCAATCTGCCCTCCCTGACACCCCCTTGATGATACACATCTAATACACGTTCGAACACTACCCCTGAGGACAGCCCCGAAAACAAGTTGACAAAATCAACCACACTTTATATTGGTTGATAAAGTCAACCATATAACTGCGCCCGCAACCGCGATATCGGGTGGCATTTTGCCCCGCCTGCCCGCTCCTCGCGCCACCTTGCCATCGCACGCTTTGTTTTCGGAATGTTGCCCCACATGAAGATATCCAAAACCATCCACGCCGACGGATTGCCGCAGCCCCAGCGGTCATTCGCCATGATCGCCGTGTTGCTGACCGTCATGATGGCCGTTCTTGACGGCTCGATCATGAATGTCGCCCTGCCCGCCATTGCGCACGATCAGAATGTCAGCCCGGCGCACGCCATCTGGGTCATCACCGCCTATCAGCTTGCGGTTGTCGTTGCCCTGCTGCCCCTGTCCGCCCTTGGGGAGGCGATTGGCTTTCGCAAGGTCTATCTGGCCGGGATGGTGATTTTCGGCATTGCGTCGGCCCTGTGCGCCTATTCCCCCAATATCGAATTTCTGACCTTCGCCCGCGTGTTGCAGGGTTTGGGTGGTGCGGCGCTCATGAGCATCAATGCAGCCCTCATGCGCCACAGCGTCCCGCAGGCAAAACTTGGCCGCGCTATCGGGCTGATTGCCATGGTGGTGTCGATCTCGGCTGCGGCTGGCCCCACCATCGCCTCGGCCATTCTCGCGGTCACGACATGGCACTGGCTGTTTCTGATCAATATCCCGATTTCGATCATCGCGATTGTCCGTGTCACATTCGCCCTGCGCGATACCAAACCAACCCGCACCCGGGTTGACTATATAAGCGCAGTCCTGCATGTGCTGGCCTTTGGCGGGC
>CBIHMD010000169.1:0-6159 GCA_966210655.1 uncultured Thalassospira sp. | reverse complement strand
ATCAATTGATCATGATCGGGCGCGAGGTGTTCAAGCCGCTTGCTGCCCGTCCGGGGCTCTGGGCATTCTGGTGGCCACGGTTCGAGAGGATTGCCCGCTGGTTCATCCAGACGGAGGCCGCACGCCGGGATCATGTGCGCAAATCCTATACCGAACAATCCGGGACGCTTGAAACCGCGACAGGGTTCGAGGTTTATGCCCGTGCGGACCGGATTGACATGCTGCGCGATGGCGGGATCGCGATCATTGACTACAAAACAGGGATGCCGCCCAGCCAAACCGATGTTGCCAGTGGTTTCGCACCGCAATTGCCGCTTGAAGCCGCCATTGCGCAGGATGGCGGATTTAAGGATGTCCCGGCCGGTCCACCGGCTTCGATGGCGTTCTGGAAACTTTCCGGCGGTGATCCGGCCGGTGAAATCCGCGAGATCGATACTAAACGCATGAAAACCACGCCGGCAGAACTGGCGCGTGATGCGGTGGCCGGGGTGAATGTACTGGCCAAGGCCTTCGCAGATGAAAAAACGCCTTATCTCAGTGTGCCGCATCCTGATCATGCGCCGAAATATTCCGATTACGTCCATCTGGCGCGTCTTCGCGAATGGATGGGCAGCGAGGATGTCGAGGCGGCGGACGGCAATGAGAACAAGGATGGTGACGCATGACCGAAATTCGCGGTACCGATCCCAATATCCTGCAACGAAATGCGTCCGACCCGATGGCGTCGGTCTGGGTGTCGGCATCGGCCGGTGCGGGCAAGACAAAGGTTCTGTCGGATCGGGTGTTGCGCCTGATGCTGTCGGGGACCGAACCCCATCGCATCCTGTGTCTGACCTTTACCAAGGCCGCCGCGGCGGAGATGGCCAACCGTGTCAATGAACGGCTGGGTCATTGGGCAACCATGGAAGATCGTGAACTGCATGACGATCTTTTCAATCTGGCAGGAACCGTGCCCAGTGGCGATGAAACGCGTCGGGCGCGCCGCCTGTTTGCCTCGGTCCTTGATGCGCCGGGCGGGATGAAAATCCAGACGATCCATGCCTTTTGCCAGTCATTGCTGCGTCGCTTCCCGCTTGAGGCCGGTCTGGCACCGCATTTTGAAATCATGGACGACCGGACTGCGGCCGAAACCATGGCCGATGTGCAGGAAGAAGTTCTGGCCTTTGCCCGAAATGGCCGGGATGACGATCTGGCGGATGCGCTTTCGGTCGTGACCGGACAGGTTCGCGAAGGTGCCTTTGGCGAAGTCATGGGTGAACTGGCGCGTGAACGTGGCCGTTTGAAACGCATGCTGGCCCATCATGGCGGTGCAAACCGGATGCGAGATGCGGTTTATGCAGCCCTTGGTGTTCCGGTCGGGCAGGACGAGGATGCTGTATTGCGCAAGGCCCTGTCTGATGATGCGTTTGACCGCGACGGCCTGATGCGCGGGTTGGCCGCGTTGGAGGCCGGGACCAAAACAGATCAGGATCGCGTTCCGGCACTTGCCCAGTTTCTTGAAAAAACCGGTATCAAGGATCGATTGGCGGTGTTTTCCGATTATCGTGGCGTGTTTTTCACCGCGGCGGGTGAACCACGCGCCAAGCTGATTACGAAAAAGGCCGCCGAAAATCACCCGATGGGGGCGGATGCGCTCGAAGCGGAATGTGCGCGTCTGATCGAAGTCGACCGTTTGCGCAAGGCCGCCGCCTTGGCCGGGGCGACTGCGGCCCTGATCAGCATCGGAAATGCGATGCTGGATCGTTATGCCGCCAAAAAGGCCCTGCATGCCCGACTTGACTATGATGATCTGATCCTGACCAGCTTGCGGTTGTTGCAACAGCAGGCCGGGATTGCCGGATGGGTTTTGTTCAAACTCGACGAAGGGCTTGATCATATCCTGATTGACGAGGCACAGGACACCAACCCCGAACAATGGGAAGTGGTGCGCATTCTGGCCGAGGAGTTCTTTGCCGGTGCTGGGCAACATGATGAAAAGCCACGGACAATCTTTGCCGTTGGGGATGCGAAACAATCGATTTACAGCTTCCAGCGCGCAGATCCGGAAAAATTCACCCAGATGCGGGCCTATTTCCGTGAACGGGCGCGCGAAATCGAAGCCGAATGGCGCGAAGTCCCGATGAACATATCCTTCCGGTCGACCGATGCGGTTTTGGGCACGGTGGACCGGGTCTTTGCCGGGATGATCGCAAAGCAGGGGGTCGGCGATGATGGTGCTGATGTCAGCCACAGCCCGTTCCGCGTGGGGCAGGCCGGGCGGATTGAATTATGGCCCGCGGTCGAACCGCAGGAACGTGACGCCGAAGACCCATGGACGCCACCAACCCGCATCGTGCGCCTTGAAGATCCGGAAATCAGGCTGGCACGGGTCATTGCCGGGCGTATCCGCCATGCCATCGACACGGGCGAGAAACTGATATCGCGGGATCGTCCGGTGCGGGCAGGTGATTTCATGATCCTGGTGCGGCGTCGTACCGCCTTTGTCGATGAAGTCGTCAAGGCGCTGAAGGAACGCAATGTCCCGGTCGCCGGTGTGGACCGCATGCAGATCACCGATCAGCTTGCCGTGATGGACCTGATCGCCTTTGGCCGGTTCCTTTTGATGCCCGAAGATGACCTGACATTGGCCGAGGTGCTCAAAAGCCCGCTGATCGGGTTTGACGATGATCAGTTGTTTGCGATTGCCCATAACCGTCCGCGCACCCTGTGGCTTGCCTTGCGCGAAAAGGCGGGCAGTGATGATGCCGATCCGGCCTTCCTTTCGGCCTATCAATTCCTGTTCAAATGGCTGGGGCGGGTTGATTACGAACGCCCGTTCGAACTGTTTGCCGAACTTCTGGGTGGGCGTGGTGATGATGCGCGCGGGGTGCGCGCACGTTTGGTCGGGCGGCTCGGGATCGAAGCAAACGACCCGATTGACGAATTCCTTAACCTCGCGATGGGATACGAAGCCGATCACGCGCCGACCTTGCAGGGGTTCCTGCACTGGCTGATGGCAGGCGACGCCGAAATCAAGCGTGACCTTGAACAAAGCGGCCGTGACGAGGTCCGGATCATGACGGTGCATGGGGCCAAGGGCCTGCAGGCGCCCATCGTATTCCTGCCCGATACCATGCAGGTACCAACACAGGCGCCCAACCTGTTCTGGCAGGAAGATCGCGATCTGATGTATTGGCTGCCGCGTGTGGCACTGGAAACCGATGTGGTGTCGCGTCTGCGTGATGGTATCGCGATCAAGCGCGATCAGGAATATAACCGCCTGCTTTATGTGGCGCTGACGCGCGCCGAAGACCGGCTTTATATCTGCGGCTGGCAGGGAAAGCGCAAGGCACCCGATCATTGCTGGTACAATCTGTGTCAGCAGGCCATGGAGGGCTATGCCCGGCCCGAGCCGTTTGATTTTTCTGATTTTTCAGGGTCCGGTTGGGCGGGTGATGGCTGGGTATGGGAAACCGATCAGCGCGAAGCGCCCCGGGCAGACAAGGTCGAAACGGCGAGCGGTGCGACTGATTTGCCCAAACGGACCCTGATCCGCGATATCGCCCCGATCGAGGCCTTTCCGCCCAAGCCATTGGCACCCAGCCGCCCGCTGGAAGAAGAACCGTCTGTGCAATCGCCATTGGGCGGGGATCAGGGCCAAAGCTTCAAACGCGGCCTTCTGATCCACAAACTGCTTGAATTGCTGCCGGACCTGCCTGAAACCAAAAGGCGGGCAGCCGCCGAACGGTTCCTTGCCCAGCCGGTTCATGCGCTTGATGCAGACCAGCAGCGCGAAATCACCAATGAAATAAACGCGATTTTTGAAAATCCCGAATTCGCACCTGTTTTTGATACCGGATCAAAGGCCGAGGTGCCGCTGGTCGGGATCGTCGGCGGGGACGTCGTTTCTGCCCAGATTGACCGTCTGGTCGTGCGTGAAAACGAGGTCATGATCGTTGATTTTAAAACAAATCGCCCACCCCCGCGTGATGTCGAGGGCACACCGCGTGCCTATCGTCGGCAGATGTCGATTTACCGGGCTGCATTAAGCCAGATGTATCCGGACAAACGCATTCGCTGTTTCATCCTTTGGACCAACGGACCATGGATGGTAGAGCTGCCCGAACACATCATGAGACTGTAACGCGCTTGACGTTTGCGTCAGTGCTGCCTACCTTTGCCTCCATACAGCGGATCGAGGTGAGCGGTTTACCCACTTGGCATCGTAACAACCAGGAACGGATAGTATGACCACGATTAAAGTATGCGATACTTCGTTCGTTTCCGACGTTGTGGGTTCCAACGACCCGGTTCTCGTCGATTTCTGGGCGGAATGGTGTGGCCCGTGTAAACAGATCGCGCCGTATCTGGACGAAATTGCTGGCGAACTGGGCGGCAAGCTCAAGATTGCCAAAGTAAACATCGACGAAAACCCGAACACCCCGGCGAAATACGGTGTGCGCGGTATCCCGACCCTGATGATCTTCAAGGGTGGCGAAGTTGCAGCGATGAAAGTTGGCGCGCTGCCCAAAAGCGCTCTGGTTGACTGGATCAATCAGTCGATCTGATCATCTGATCGGTGACGATCTTAAAACATCAAAAGGCGGGCTGTGTCATGCAGCCCGCCTTTTTCTTTGGGCTTTTTCTTTGGGGCTGTGGAACAACGCGCTAAAAGACAAGGGGCTGATCCGGTTTTCGGAAAATTCAAGGGGATGACATGAATCTCAAGGCGTTGCGCCTGTTTCGATTGACGGTACTGCACGGGACCCTGTCCGGTGCGGCGGCAGCCGCCAATTTAAGTCAGTCCTCGGCAAGCCGGATGATTGCAACGCTTGAGGCAGAGCTTAAAATTCCTTTGTTCGCACGCATCAATCAGCGTCTTGTCCTGACGCCTGAAGGTGAACGGTTTTTTCAGGAAGCCGGCCATATCCTGAACGGGGTCGAGGAAATTCCCAAGATCGCACGCGAAATTCGCGAGGAAGTGGTCGATACCCTGCGGATCATTACGGTGGGTCCGATTGGCGCGTCCCTTTTGCCACCGATCATTGACATCCTGCATGGTGAAAATCCCGATCTGAAATGCAAGATCGATATCGGTACGCGTGCAGATGTTGAAAATCTCGTCGGGTCGCGGCGCTATAATCTTGGCCTTTTGGCTTTGCCGATCCGCAATGCGGTGGTTGAGCTGGGCCTCGAACCTGTTCTTGAAGCACGGACCCAGGTTTTATTGCCCGTCGGGCATCCGCTTGCCGAACTGCAATCTGTTCCGGCCGAAAGACTGGCGACCGAAAAGTTCGTTTCGTTACGTGCCAATCAAATCTGGCGACAACGTCTGGATCGGGTGTTTGAAAGCATTGGCAAGCTGCCCGATATCAGCCTTGAAATCGGATCAAGTCTTCTGGTGCCGAAATTCGTTGAAAGCGGCTATGGTCTTGGTGTGATGGATTTGATCAATAGTGCGTTCAGCGATCCGACACGAACGGTTTTGCGGCCAATAGAACCAGAATTCTGGCTGCCTTATGCCTGTGTGATGCCGCCCGCGGGCAAAAGCGGGATTGCGATGCGGTTTATCGAACTGCTGCGCGAACATGTCGCGCAGCGTTGTCTGGATGATGCGAATTACGCCGCGGGTGTGCGCCCGTTTCAGGCACCGTAAGAACCCAGCATATCAATGTGGATGCGTAGCGCCTGAATCGTTTCTGTGGCGCGTTTGGCGGTCTCGAAAGCGATATCGGTGCTGCATCCGGTATATCCGGCCGGATCAAGGGCGTCCTGCAATGCGGCAATATTCCCGTATCGGGTTTGAACGGCGGGTTCCATGAACAGGGCATCTTCAAACGAACAACCGGTTTCTTCGGCTTTGACGATGGCATGATGGACAATGTCATGGGCCTTCTGGCGTCCGGTTTCCGTTGCCAGTTCCAGCATGATCTTTTCCGACATCAGCGGTGCCGGATTAATCATCAGGTTGCGCTGCATGCCCTCGCGATTCGGTTTCAGATGTCCTAACAGCGTTTCGAGTTTCGTTGCCGTCTCATAGCCGGAGACTCCCGCCGCATCGATCAAATCGTAAAGCCGGAAGTTATAGGCCGCATCGCCTTCATGGCTGGGGCGGCAGGCTTCCAGTGCAGGCGCGGTCATGGATCGCAGATTGGCGCTCTCGCTCAGCAAGGCGACGAC
>CBIHMD010000168.1:0-6159 GCA_966210655.1 uncultured Thalassospira sp. | reverse complement strand
CTCCGATGTGGCGTCTGGCGCCGCTGCCCCCGAAACCCCTGCTGACATCCCCCCTATGATCAGCAAAAAAAACGCCCAAAAAACCACCATACATGGCGTTATAATACCCGTTCGTCTTTTTCCCACGCCCTGCTCCTGCATGGTTGCAGGCATGTCATGCCGCCTCACCCCGATAAGTCGATTTTATTGTTTTCCGGCATTTATTTATGCTGATACGCCGTACCCGATATTAAACGACAGAAATCACAGTTTTTATAGCGTTCAATTGAAATGCTTTTAAATTCATCAATTTGTCACTGCGCATAAAATTTAATCTTTCGGCGGTCGCCCTGCCCGGACCCGTGTGCTAAGGTAACTTCCGGTCACTGCACCGGCCCCGTCAAAAGCCTTCTGAAACCGACCAAACGGGACGATGACAGAACACAGCCACTACGTAATCTTCACCGATCTTGACGGCACCCTGCTTGATCATGACACCTATTCCTGGGCCCCGGCGGCCCCGGCGATTGCGCGCATAAAAAAGCTCGGCATTCCGCTGATTGCGATTTCGTCCAAAACGCTGGCCGAACTGTCATACATCAATTCCGAACACGATCTGTTCGATGGCCTGATTGGCGAAAATGGCGGCGTGATCTGCCTTGGCAACCAGATCGAACAACCCGGCCCCGCAACCAGAACCATTGATGCCGCCCGTGATGCGATCCGGGCTGCCGTCGCGGTCCCGGTGCAAAGTTTCCACACCGTATCGCCCGCCATCATCGCCAATGCCACCGGGCTTGCGATTGATGATGCCGCGCGCGCCGGGGATCGTTTCTGTTCCGACCCGCTGATCTGGCAACCCGATGATGCCGATATCGCAACCGCCCGCACCATTGCCGAAACATTCGCCCTGAAACTGGTCAAGGGCGGGCGCTTCCACACCCTTTGCGGCCCGACGACCGACAAGGGGGCTGCAATGGCGCGCATGCTGGAATTATTGGCCCAAAACGGCGTTCTTCCCTCAACGGGTGTTACGCCGCGCACAATCGCCCTGGGGGATTCCGCCAATGACGCAACCATGCTGGCCGCGGCCGATTTCCCGATCCAGATACCGCAAAAACACGCATCGACAACAACCGCATTGATAAAGGATCAGAAACTGATCATCGCCCCGGAACCCGGCCCTGCGGGCTGGAACGCGGCAATCCAATCCCTTCTAGATCAATTGACCAATACCAATAACAAAAGCGAGGTACTTCATGGCTGATTTTCATCAGGGCGGGCCGATCACGACCCTTCACCGGATCATTGACCGCAACCCCGAAGAACTCGCTTATGAAATGACCGCCTTCGCCCGCCAGCGTCGGCAAACCCTGATCCTGCCCTGCCTTTATTCCGAACTTGAAACCCCGGCCATGACCACGATCCTCGAAGGATTGAAACAGGCCACCTATATCGATCAGATCGTCGTCGGGCTGGACCGGGCCGATGCCACCCAATACGCCTATGCCCGGGAATTTTTCAAGGACCTGCCACAGCATGTCCGCATCCTGTGGAATGACGGCCCGCGCCTGCGCAGCGTCCATGATCGCTTGGCCGAATATGATCTGGCCCGCTATGAACCGGGCAAGGGCCGCAATGTCTGGTATTGCCTTGGCTATACGCTGGCATCGGGGCGAAGCTCGGTGATCGGCATTCATGATTGCGACATCGCAACCTATAAGCCCGACCTGCCTGCCCGCCTGATGTATCCGATTGCCAACCCGGCGTTTAATTTCGCCTTTGCCAAGGGTTATTACGCCCGCGTTGCCAACAGCACGCTCAAGGGCCGGGTATGTCGCCTGTTTGTCACCCCGCTGATCCGCGCACTTAAACAGGTGGTCGGCAAAACCGAATTCCTCAATTACCTTGATTGCTTCCGCTATTCGCTGTCCGGCGAAATGGCCATCCGCACCGACGTTGCTTATGGCCTTCGGGTTGCATCCGACTGGGGCCTTGAAATTTCAATGCTCTCGGAAATGTATCGCAACCACACGGTCCACCGTCTGGCACAGGTCGATATCGCCGATATCTATGATCACAAACACCGCGAATTTGATCCGGCCGAAAAGGATGACGGCCTGTCACGCATGGCAAGCGACATCGCCAAATCCCTGTTCCGCAAACTGGCAACTCAGGGCACGGTTTTCTCCCATGAAACCTTCAGAACGCTAAAGGCCACCTATTACCGCACCGCCCTTGATCTGATCGAACAATACCGGGCCGATGCGCTGTTTAACGGCCTTAAAATCAATCGCGACGAAGAAGAAAAATGTGTCGAGGTACTGGCCGAGGTCATCATGAGCGCCGGGCAGCATTACCTTGATAACCCGCTTGAAAGCCCCTTCATCCCAAGCTGGCAGCGCGTTGAAAGTGCGATGGGCGACATCTTTGAACAGCTTGCGGGTGCCGTCGAAGACGACCTGAACGATGCCGACATCGGCAGCTAACACCACCGCAGATCGGAACGGGTCAAATATGATACTGGCATTCAAAGTCAAACCGGGTGCCAAATATCTGGTCGACCGGATGCCCGTCCCGATTATGTGTGCGCACCGGTAACAAAACGCGCAGCCAGTGCTGATCGGCACGCACGGCAAGGGTGACATGGTAAAATGTCGGCTCTCCGCACATCATGGTATTGAACAATGCCGCCGTCAGACAGGACCCGTATTTCATATCGATCTCGCGCGGGCTGGCGCGCTGAAAGCTCTCGCGGTTTAACGCGACAATCGACGGCGCATCAATCCGCACAACGAAATCTTCCTTTAACGGCATATATTCATAGATGGTGATATCGTCGATCCACGGGCGCAACCGCCCTGCGGTCAAAATGTCGCGCGATGGCACAATCTGCTTCGGATCTTCTGCGCGCGCTTCATACCAGACCCTGACCAGATCGGTGACATGCGGCCCGATATTTTCGGGTAATTCATCAAGTTCGAAATCTGTCGTCTCGGCCATTCTGCGGTGTGACCTTCTGCCTCTCCCAATATTAGTAAAATTGGGAATACAAGATAAAATAACAAGTCCCGACCGAAAAATCGGGCCGTATCATACCTTATAAAGAAAATGCACTACCAGAACCTGAATGACAGGCGCGCTCTTCCGGCACCGGGTTCGCACCGGCAACATCAACCGCAGCCAGTTCTCCCACTCTATGCGCTCAACCCCGATCATGTGAATTTGTGCCTGCCCGGTTCTGATCACCTCGCACAGGGTCGGATAGACCGCCGTTCCGAAATCCAGATCAATCTGGCGCGGGGTTGACCCCTGATAATTCTCGCCACTGGCCGCAATCATGTTCGGCGCATCGATGCGAATGACGAAATCATTGCGATCAGGCTGATATTCATAAATGCCGATATCATCGCGCCACGGTGCCAGAATATCGGAACTCAGATCATGCCGGTCGGGAATATCCCCGTCGCGGCGGGCATCCTGCCAAAGCGCAAGCAATTGCGAAACATGCCCGTCCACATCGTCCGGCAGATCATCCAGCCGAATTTCCTGCGCATAGGCCATCACGCAACAAGCTCCCCGACACGTCCATTCACTCTGTATCGATCATAGGAACGCATAAGGCTGCAATGCAAGGCGCAAACATCAGTGTTTTCTGATTTTAAGTATTACAGCGTAGCAACCGGGCCGAAAGACTTCCTCAGACCGGCATCGCATCGCGATAACGTTGCAGCAACCGGCTATCAATGCGATTGCGCCCGTCGATATTTGAAATCCACACGATCTGATAGGGTGCCAGCGCAAGGATGCCGTTGAAATCCTCGATCACCTGCTGGGACAAAAGATCAGTCCAGCCCTCCGTCATGATCAGGTTGATCTTCGAAAGATCAAGGTCCTGCACCTGATCGGTCAGGTTGAACACACAGAAAATGCTTTGATCATTCAAATGGCTTTGCCGCCAAACGCCCAGCAATTCCGGGCCAAGGTTAAGGGTATATTGCGTCGCATTGGGATGAAACGCCGGTTGCCCCATGCGGATCGACATCAACGCACGCAACTGGCCAAATGCCCGCTTGGCAATCCCTTCTTCCGAAAGCCGCGCTTCCGCCTCCTCAAGCTGCCAGATTTTGCGGTTTAGTCTGCGCGGAATACCGGTTTCCTCATATCCCGCCTGATCGTTTTCGGTGGCAAAGATCGACTGCACATAAATCGCCGGAACCCCCTCAAGCGACATGGCAATCGCCTGGCTCATCACAAACCGCTCAAGCCCATAGGTACGATCCCCGGCAAAGTTCTCGGCCAGCATGCTAAACAGCGTGACATTCAGCTCATAGGCCTTCTGCCCGCCCCCCTTAAGCGACCGGTAACTCACCTGCCCGCCCATCCTGCGCGCATGGTCGGTCATCGCATCGATATCCGTATCCGGAATCAGGTTTTCGGCCGGGCGCAGGCCAATGCCATCATGGCTGGCGGTGAAATTGAAAAAGGTGCAGCCCGCAGGGGCCGGCGGCATCGACATGATGCATTTGCGGATGCAATCACTCCGCCCCGATAACAGCGCATGAATGATCACCGGCGGCAGGCTGAAATTGTAAATCAGATGCGCCTCGTCCTGATTGCCGAAATAGGACAGGTTTTCAAGCAGCGGCAGATTGGTTTCGGTGATAAAAATCACATCCGGATGTACCGCCGTGGTGGCCAGTCGCAATGCCTTGATGATCTTGTGCGTCTGTTCCAGATTGATCGAACTGGTCCCGACCACCTTCCAGATAAAGCCGATGGCATCCAGCCGCACAACCCGAACGCCGTGTTTAAGATATTCCAGAACGATCTTCAGGATTTCAAAAAACACATCCGGGTTGCCGTAATCCAGATCAACCTGATCGTAACTGAACGTACACCAGACATGCTTTTCCCCGTCCGATGTCGTGACCTTGCTTAACAGCGGATGACTGCGCGGGCGCACCACATCGGAAAGATCATCATCGGGGCTGGCGGTCTTGATGTAATCAACACCGGGCTTTTCCCCGGCAAGGAACTGCTGAAACCACACATGGGACGCCGAAATATGGTTCGCCACCAGATCCGCCATCACGGTGGCATCTTGGGACAATGCCTTCACATCATCCCAGGTGCCAAGT
This sequence comes from uncultured Thalassospira sp., assembly GCA_966210655.1. Classification (GTDB taxonomy): domain Bacteria; phylum Pseudomonadota; class Alphaproteobacteria; order Rhodospirillales; family Thalassospiraceae; genus Thalassospira. The sequence goes on along the minus strand of CBIHMD010000168.1, from coordinate 1,039 downwards.
TCCGGGCGCAACGTACTGAAATCGCTTACCGAAAAACCATCATCAGACGTAAAGGGGTGAAACGGCAGGATATGAATGCCCGTCAGCCAGTCCTTAAGCCACGTGCGATAAAAATCGCCAAGACTTTGCAAACCATGATGCCCGTCGCGCGAAATGCTGTCGCCATAGGTGATCAGAAACGCATCGCGCTGATCCCATTTGCGCAGATATTCCTCGCACGGCTCCGCCCCGTCACCCTCAAGCGGCAAATCCAGCACTTCAAACACCCGGCGCACCAGATCGGCGTGATCATGTTCCGGATACACATCCGCAAGCAGATTGCGCATTGCACTTGCGAACGCAATACGCCCCGAGGTTCCAATAGCGCGATCCATGCTGGCTCCTTTGGGCAGGCAAATCAAATGACTAGCTTAATGAAATCTAGCTTAATGAAATAATGATTACGCACAGGATGCAAGCTGACAGTTGACATTGCTGCAACAATCCCTCAACAGAATTTAACTCAGTATAGAAGTTAGAGCAGGAAACACCACCAAAACAATATCATAACGCACACAACGCTTAAGGCTGAACGATGAAAGTGAAACCAACTGTCAAAGCAAAACTCGTTGCAAATGCAAAGCTTTCCATCAATCGAGCACACAATCTATATCAACGTATTTGCATTAATGGCGCGACAAGGAGCGGAAAGCAGCACTCACCGTTAATGAACCCAGACAGGCGGGATGCTGCTACATTCATTTTTTTTGAGGTTGCCGCACAATATGAGAGTTTTTGCTGTGAAGCCTTCAAAATAGAAGTAAGGAAGAAGTTTGGAGTAGCGCCGCAGAAGGCCGTATACCTAATGGGATCTTCAGACAAAGGACTCAGCGGGGTGATGGGCTGGGCTGTCCCCCACTTAATCCAAAATCGGGCTCAAAATCTTTATGGGCAAACAGGTTTCTTCGGTAGGTTTGAGAGTATTGTCCCCAAACCGATATACGAGCAATTGAGCCATGCTCATAAAGTAAGAAACAGAATAGCTCACAACGGCCATAAG
>CBIHMD010000167.1:0-6165 GCA_966210655.1 uncultured Thalassospira sp. | reverse complement strand
TATCGGAACCCTGTCTTCGCGTGGTTTTGATATATCGCTGTTATCAGGGGACCGGGCCGTGACGGTTGCCCAGCTTGCCGAAACTTTGGGCATTCGCGATTGGCAGGCCCAGCTTTCACCGGCGGACAAGGCAAACGAAATCGCCCGTCGCACAGAAATTGGAAAATGTGACCTGATGGTGGGGGACGGCATTAATGATTCACCTGCCCTTGCCGCGGCTTATGCGTCGATGTCACCGGCAAGTGCCGCCGAAATCAGCCAGAATGTCGCAGACATCGTTTTTCAGGGGGACCGCCTGTCAGCCGTGATCGAGGCCATTGACGTTGCCAGAAAATCCGACCGGCTTGTCCGGCAGAATTTCATTCTTTCGTTTGCCTATAACCTGATTACCATTCCATTGGCGGTTTCGGGCATGGTCACACCGCTGGTTGCCGCCATTGCGATGTCTTCATCCTCGCTGATCGTGATTGCAAACGCCCTGCGCCTGCGATCAGGAAGAGACAAACCGGTGATAGAAGATCATTCTGCCCTATCCGTACGAGTCCAAGAAGCAGGAGCTCCGTTAGCATGAGCAACCTTTTACTTCTGATACCAATCGCCCTGTTTCTGGGCCTTCTCGGGTTGGCAGCGTTTCTATGGTCGCTTAAATCCGGGCAGTTTGATGATATGGAAGGGGCGGCAAACCGGATTTTGTTTGATGACGACGATCAGGAACCGCAGGACAGCCATACGAAAAACAACTGAATGAAACGTTAGTATCGCTTGAACTGCCCCTATCTGATCGAATAGATTAATTCCAATTCAACACCTTAATAAATGTAGCTTCGGAGATTGCCATGTCTGTGCGTTCCCAGCTTTGTGATGCTTGTGGAATCAAGGACTTGACCTTCTGCTCGTCATTGCAGGGGACGGAGCATGATCGTCTGCGCCAGATGCTAACGCATGTTCAGTATACCCCGCACAGCACGATCTTTCATGAAGCCGAAGATGCCGACTATGTTTTCAACGTCACATCGGGATCGGTCAAACTTTACAAACTTCTGGGCGACGGTCGCCGCCAGATCACCGGCTTCCTTTTCCCCGGTGATTTCCTTGGTCTGGCGCTGAACACCACCTACAGCTACACCGCCGAAGCAATCGAGCCGGTAACCGCCTGCCGTTTCCCGCGTGAAAAGCTTGAAAAGCTGTTTGACGAATATCCGCGTCTTGAAAAACGCATGCTGGGCATGGCGGTTGACGAACTTGCCGCCGCGCAGGATCAGATGCTGCTGCTGGGTCGTAAAACGGCCAAGGAAAAGGTCGCATCTTTCCTGTTGATGCTTACCCGTCGTCAGGAACATCGCGGCGAAGAAAGCAACACGATACAGGTTCCAATGAGCCGTTCCGACATCGCCGATTATCTTGGCCTGACCATTGAAACGGTTTCACGCACACTGACCCAGTTGCGCAAGGAAGACACGATTACGCTTAAGGATAACCGTCATATCGAAGCCGTTGGCATTGATATGCTCGAAGATCTTGCCGAGGGTCTCTAAGTATTGTTGTGCATTGCGCAACGAATATGAAAATGCGTTGAATATCCTGCGGAAACAAAGGCCAGAAACGCGCCGCCCACAAGTTATTGGTCCAATGGCGTATTTCGCGATTGCGAAAAAACAGTTCCCGCAAATGGTCATCATATTGTAAACATGACGGCACGCCTGACACAGATCGGGCAGCCAAATCCGGTAGTACCGGGGGAGAAACGTCATGAGTGCCACCACCAGAAAACAGGGCCGCATCACGGTTCCGGCCATTCGTGCCCGCAAGGGTGCAGAACCGATTGTCTGCCTGACGGCCTATACAACGCCGATGGCGCAACGCCTGGATCAACACTGCGACCTTCTTCTGGTCGGTGATTCACTGGGCATGGTTGTTTACGGCATGGAAAGCACCCTTGCCGTTACGGTCGACATGATGATCAATCACGGCAAGGCCGTCATGCGCGGCAGCGCCAACGCCTGCGTGATCGTCGATCTGCCGTTCGGAAGCTATCAGGAATCCAAAGAACAGGCCTTCCGTACCGCATCGCGCATTCTGGCCGAAACCGGGTGTGCCGGGGTCAAACTTGAAGGTGGAGCCGAACTGGCCGACACCATCGAGTTTCTGAGCCAGCGCGGTATTCCCGTCATGGCCCATATCGGCCTGATGCCCCAGCAGGTCAACACAATGGGCGGCTTCAAAAGCCAGGGGCGCGGCGAAGAAGCGGCTGCCAAGGTCATTGCAGATGCCAAGGCCGTCGCCAAAGCCGGTGCATTTTCGGTGGTTGTCGAAGGCACGGTCGAGGCCGTTGCACGGCTTATCACCGCGGAAATCGACATTCCGACGATTGGCATCGGTGCCTCTGTCGCCTGCGACGGACAGGTGCTGGTGACCGAGGATATCCTCGGCCTGTTTTCCGATTTCACCCCTAAATTCGTCAAACGCTATGCCGATCTGGGCGATCAGGTCTCCAAAGCGGTTGAAAGCTATGCCTCCGAAGTCCGGAACCGTCAGTTCCCGACCGACGATCATTGCTTTGGCGTCACCAAACCCGGCAAATTGCGCGCTGTAAAATAGCAGCACTGCCCTTTTGCCCAACAGACGATCGACAAGACGAACATGACGCTTAAAACCGTTCACAGCGTTGCAGAACTGCGCGCGGTTATCGCCGGGTGGCGCGCAGAGGGATTGCGTGTGGCGCTGGCCCCGACGATGGGTGCCCTTCATGACGGGCATATCAGCCTGACGGATCATGTCCGCAATCACGCCGACCGCGTTGTTGTCAGCATTTTCGTCAATCCGACGCAGTTTGGCCCGAACGAGGATTTCGGTGCCTATCCCCGCACATTGCCAGACGACCAGAAAATGCTTGATGCCGCCGGGGTGGAACTGTGCTTTGCCCCTTCGGTCGACGAAATGTACCCGGACGGCTTTGCCACCCGTGTCAGTGTTGATGGATCACTGACCAATGTGTTGTGCGGTGCCGCCCGCCCCAGTCATTTCGACGGTGTCGCCCAGATCGTCACCAAACTTTTGCTTCAGGCCCTGCCCGATTGCGCGATCTTTGGTCAGAAAGACTATCAGCAATTGATGGTCATCCGGCGTTTTACCGCCGACCTGAACATCCCGGTGGAAATCATCGGCGCACCGATCCTGCGCGAGGAAGACGGGCTGGCGATGTCATCGCGCAACCGTTACCTCACACCTGATCAACGGGCAGTCGCCCCGACTCTTAACCACGTCCTGTCCGAAATCGTCGCGGCTGCGGCAACCGGCGCAGAAATCGGCCCGCTTCTGGCCAAGGGACGCGAAGACATCCTGCGCGCAGGTTTCAGCCCGGTCGATTATCTGGAAATTCGCGATGCAAATACGCTGGAACTGATCACGGAACGCATCACAAATCCCAGCCGCGTCTTTGTTGCCGCCCATCTTGGCAAAGCACGCCTGATTGACAATCACGCCATCGAACCAGCCAATATCGCGGGTTAAACAGCAGGTTGGCCGGGACGAATCGCCGATTGCAATCAAATCGGCATCAAAAGCGCAGAACATGGCGCTTTTGCGCCTGATTGCGCTTGACTCTCACCCCCCTATCGCATAAACCGTGCGCAACAAAGGTCGCCCAAGGGGTGACTCCCCCAGTCCTCGAGTTGTCGAGCACTGGGTTTTAGTTTTTTGTGCGCACACGGTGGAAACACCGAAAACACATACGGGATTTGGAATGTTTGAAGGACTAAGCGATCGCCTTGGCGGTGTTCTTGACAAGCTGCGCAAACGTGGCGCGCTGAAAGAATCCGATGTCAAGGAAGCCATGCGCGAAGTACGCGTCGCCCTGCTTGAGGCTGACGTTGCGCTGCCGGTCGTTAAAACCTTCATCACCAATGCAACCGAACGTGCGGTAGGCCAGGACGTTCTGCGTTCTGTCACGCCGGGTCAGATGGTCGTCAAGATCGTCCATGACGAACTGAAATATATGCTGGGCGAAGGCGAGGATATCAACCTTGCCGCCACCCCGCCGGTTCCGATCCTGATGGTCGGTTTGCAGGGTTCGGGTAAAACCACGAGCTCGGCCAAGATCGCGCTGCATCTGACCAAAAAGCGCAACAAGAAAGTCCTGCTGGCGTCACTTGATATCTATCGTCCGGCCGCCCAGCAGCAATTGAAAATTCTGGCCGAAAACAACGGCCTGAATGTTCTGCCGATCATTAAGTGCGAAAAGCCGGTATCGAATGCAAAACGAGCGATGGATATGGGTCGCAAGCAAGGATTTGACGCCGTCATCCTCGATACCGCAGGTCGCCTGCATATCGATATGGAACTGATGAGCGAAGTCGCCCAGGTCCGTGACGCGGTCAACCCGGCCGAGACCCTTCTGGTCACCGATGCGATGACCGGTCAGGACTCGGTCAATGTGGCCAAGGAATTTGCTGACAAGGTCGGCATCACCGGTATCGTTCTGACCCGTATCGACGGTGATGCACGCGGTGGTGCAGCCCTGTCGATGCGCCAGATCACCGGCTGCCCGATCAAGATGCTCGGTACCGGTGAAAAAATTGACGAGATGGAAGCCTTCCATCCGGATCGTATCGCCAACCGTATCCTCGGGATGGGCGATGTCGTCAGCCTTGTTGAAAAGGCTGCCGAGACGATCAAACAGGAAGACGCCGAGAAAATGGCGAAGAAGCTCGCAAAGGGTCAGTTTGACCTGAACGATCTTCTTTCCCAGCTCAAGCAGCTTCAGAAAATGGGTGATCTTTCCGGCATCATGGGGATGTTGCCGGGCATGGGCGCGCTGAAAAAACAGATGTCGCAGACCAAGCTTGACCCCAAACTTCTGACGCATCAGGAAGCGATCATCCTGTCGATGACGCCCAAGGAACGTGAAAACCCGGCCCTGATCAAGGCATCGCGCAAAAAGCGTATTGCCGCGGGTTGCGGTCTTTCGGTTCAGGATGTGAACAAGTTGCTGAAACAGTATCAGACCATGTCCACCATGATCAAAAAGATGGGCAAGATGGGTAAAAAGGGTCTGTTTGGCGGTATGCCGAAAATGGATCCCTCAATGCTCGAGGGTGGCGACATGCCCGATATGAGCAAATTGCCAAAAGGATTTCCCGGTGCCGGGGGCGGATTACCGCCCGGGTTCCCGGGATTGGGCGGCGGCGGCGGTTTGCCGCCGGGATTTCCGGGGTTTGGTAAAAAGAAATAGCCAAGCCCCCGGTTCTCAAGATTTTTCGAAAGAACCAGACACCCCGGTTCAGTGAACCGGAATAAATTGATCCTCCGGGATCGTAACTTGAAGACTACAAACCCAAGCTGAAAGGAACTTATCCGAATGGCTGTCAAGATTCGTCTTTCCCGTGGCGGTGCCAAAAAGCGTCCGTACTACCGTATCGTAGTTGCAGATGCCCGTGCCCCGCGTGACGGCAGCTTCATCGAGAAAGTCGGTACCTATGATCCGATGCTCCCGAAGGATGCTGACAACCGCGTGACCTTCAAAGAAGAGCGCATCAAATACTGGCTGGGCGTTGGCGCACAGCCGACTGATCGTGTTGCACGTTTCCTGGGCAAAGCTGGCCTGGCTGATCCGTTCAAACCGACCGAACAGCCGCAGAAGTCTGCTCCGAAGGCGAAAGCCCAGGAACGTCTTCGCGAAAAAGCTGAAAAAGCCGAAGCCGCTGCTGCTGCAGCTGCCGAAGCTGCTGCGGCTCCTGCTGAAGAAGCTGCCAGCGAAGAATAAGCTTTTCGCACGCTTTGATCAGATACCGGAAATTTGTGAACCGAAATGGCTGATACCCGCGAATCCAAAACCGACGATGCATTTGTCTGCGTCGGCATGATCACCGCTCCGCACGGGGTGCGTGGTGCCGTGCGCGTCAAAAGCTATACCGTCGACCCGGATAACCTTGTCGGTTACGGCCCGTTGTTCGACGCCAAGGGACAGGCGAAATTCAAACTGTCTCCTGTCGGACATGTTCGCGACCAGCTGATCGCCAAGATCGATGGTGTGAACGACCGGGACGCCGCCGAACGGCTGCGAGGTACCAAGCTTTATGTACCGCGGACGGCCCTGCCGGAAACGGAAGACGAAGACGAGTTTTATCTTGCCGACCTTGTCGGCCTGAAAGCCCATCATGTTGATGG
>CBIHMD010000166.1:0-6166 GCA_966210655.1 uncultured Thalassospira sp. | reverse complement strand
GAAACATATCGTATCGGTTATGCCATTTCGAAAACCGGGCCGGGTGCGCCTGGCGCAAACACCAGCACCATCCCGAACTATGAAATGTGGGTCAAAGAAATCAACGATGCGGGCGGACTTAAAGTCGGCGACAAGATGATCCCGATTGAAGTCGTTGAATATGACGACCGGTCAAGTTCAGAAGAAGCCGTTCGCGCCATTGAACGCCTGATCAATCAGGACAAGGTTGATTTTATCCTTTCGCCATGGGGCACGGGCCTTAACCTTGCCGTCGCACCGATCCTTGATCGCTCGGGCTATGCCCATCTGGCAGGGACCGCTGTGACGGACAAGGCACCGCAACTTGCCGAACGCTGGAAAAACTCATACTGGCTGCTGGGAACCGGGGAACAATACGCCGTTGAAATGGCCAAGTTCCTTGAACAGCTTAAATCCGATGGCAAGATCAACGACAAGGTCGCCATGATCGCGGTTGCCGACGGTTTCGGGATCGAACTTTCCAATGCCGGTCGCGATGCGCTCGAAGAACGCGATTTCGAACTGGTTTATGACAAGACCTATCCGCTGGGCTCGCAGGATCTGGCAACCATCGTCAATGAAATCAAATCACTGGGGGCGGATACCTTTGTCGCGTTTAGCTACCCGCCCGGCACCCTTGGCCTGACCGAACAGGCGCGTGTCCTGCAATTCAATCCCAAGATTTTCTATGCCGGGGTTGGTACCGCCTTCCCGCTTTACAAGGACCGCTTTGGCGCCGATGCTCAGGGTGTCGTCAGTCTGGGCGGGGCCAGTGAAACCGATCCGAAAATTGCCGATTACATCGAACGCCATGTCGCCTTTGCCGGGCGCGAGCCGGATCGCTGGGCATCGCTTGTAAACTGGGCATCTCTGCAATCCTTGCAGCAGGCGATTGAACGTGCGGGCTCGACCGACCGCGAAGCCGTCAATGCCGAACTGGCAAAGGGCGGGTTCAATACCATCCTTGGCACCTATAAACCGGGCGATCAGAATTTCTGGCAGGTCGGTCAGTGGCAGGATGGCAAGTTTGTCGGCATCGCCCCGACCGATATGGAAGGCGCACATGATCTTGTCTTCCCGAAACCGGACTGGAAGGGTGCGCAATAAGCGCACCCCGCCAATGGGAAGAATTGCATGTTAAGTTACGCAGTCTTTTCAGGGATCACCCTTGGCGGCATGTATGCCCTTGTCGCCATGGGCCTGACCCTGCAATACGGGGTTTCACGGATCATGAACCTCGCCTATGGCGAACTTGTGATCGTGGCCTCCTTCGCGGCCTTTGTTCTGATGACATCCGCCGGGATCAATCCGGTGATCGGCCTTCTCATCCTTATTCCGGTCTCCTTTGCGCTGAACTGGGCGATCTATCGCATTTTGCTAAGCCCGCTTGTCGCGCGCGCCAAAAACCGCGGCACGCTGGAAGTCGACAGCATCCTTGCGACCTTTGGCCTTCTGTTCATCGTGCAGGGCATTTTGCTGGTCTGGTTTGGCGGTAATTATTACAGCTATGACTTCATGAATGGTGCGGTCGATGTGTTTGGTGCTGCGATTGCAGCAAACCGTCTGGTTGCGCTGGGCTTTGCACTGGTATTCGGACTGGGCTTCTATCTGGTCTTGACCCGCACCCGGATGGGCACCGCCCTTCGTGCTGTTGCCGTTGCCCCGCAATCCGCCCGCCTGGTCGCCATCGATGTCAACTTCGCCGCCTGCTTTGCCTTCGCCCTTGGCGGCGCAATGGCAGCCGTCGGCGGCGTTCTGGTCAGCATGTTTCTGACCTTTTCGACCTCGATGGGTGTGGTCTTTACCATGAAGGCCCTGATCGTTGTGATCATGGGCGGGGTCGGCAATATGCTGGGCGCGCTTGTTGCCGGTCTGATCCTTGGCATCGCCGAGGCACTGGTGGCCACCTATATTGATCCCGGCCTGACCATTGCCGTCACCTATGTGATCTTCCTGCTGGTGCTGCTGATCAAGCCATCCGGCCTGTTCGGAAGGGCTGCGTCATGATCAACGCCATCCTCAAACCGGACTTTATCAAGCCGGTGATGCTTGGAGCAGTTATCTTTGCCGCACTCGCATTCCTGCCGTCTCTCGTTGACAATTATTACATGTCACTTGCCATCAGCATTGTCAGCTTTGCCGTTCTGGCAACCGCATGGTCGATGTTTTCCGGCCCGACGCGTTATATCTCGCTTGCAACCGTCGTGTTCTTTGGCATCGGGGCCTATACCGTCGCCGTCCTTGGCGAAGTCCTGCCCTTCCCGGTCGTTCTGATCTGTGCTGCATTGGCCGGAACCGTGCTTGCCCTTCTGGTCGGGTTTTCGACCCTGCGTCTGGCGGGCGTCTATTTCGTGATCTTTACCTTTGGTCTGACCGAACTGGTTCGGCAGGTTGTCAGTTGGTATGAGGTCAATGTCACGCGTGAAATGGGCCGATATGTTTTTCTCGATATCACACACAATGACATCTATTGGCAGCTTCTGGCCCTGTTTGCCGCGCTGCTTCTGACCGGTTTCATTCTTGGCCGGTCACGGCTTGGCTTTGCGCTGCGCATCATTGGCGAGGATGAAACGGTTGCCCGGCATTGCGGCATCAATGTCACCCGCGTGAAGGTTGCGCTGTTTGTCCTGTCGGCTGTGTTCATGACATTGACCGGTGCCATCATGGCGCCACGCTGGACCTATATCGATCCGGTGATTGCCTTTAACCCGATGCTGTCCTTCCAAGTGGTGATCATGGCCTTGCTTGGCGGGCCGCGTCGTTTGCTGGGACCGCTTCTTGGGGTTGTCCCTCTGACCCTGCTGTTTGAAGTCCTGACGGCGAACTTCCCCAACCATTTCAGCATAATGCTGGGCGTGACCTTCATGGTGATTGTCTATCTGTTGCCGGGCGGGGTGATCGGGCTTTATGAAAAATACCGGACGCCGAAAAAGGCATCGCCATCCAACGACCATTCGAAGACCGAGGAGAAAACAGCATGAGCGCTAAAACTCTTCTTTCGATTTCCGGCCTGCATAAGGCATTCGGTGGCCTGATTGCCGTCAATCAGATGCAGTTCGATGTCTGTGAAGGCGAAATCGTCGGTCTGCTCGGCCCGAACGGATCGGGCAAAACGACGGTGATGAACCTGATTTCCGGCGCCTTGTCACCCAACGAAGGCAAGGTTGTTCTGGCCGGACGCGATATCACAAGCCTTCCGGCCCATGCCATCAGCCATGCCGGGATCGCGCGCACCTTCCAGCTTGTGCGCATCCTGCCCGACCTTGATTGTATCGAAAATATCGAAGCCGGACTTGCCTTCCGCCCCGACCCGCTTTGGGGGGATGCGGCGAAATCGGCGGCTATCACTCTGCTGGACCGGATCGGCCTTGCCGGCCACGCCCATACGCCTGCCGGCGATCTGACCTATATCGATCAGAAACGGCTTGAACTTGGCCGGGCATTGGCACTGCAACCCAAATTACTACTGCTTGATGAATGGCTCGCCGGGTTGAACCCGTCCGAGCTTCAGGAAGGCATCGCCCTTGTCCGGAAGCTTAAATCCGAGGGGCTGACCATCATCATGGTCGAACATGTGATGGATGCAATCCGAAGCCTGTGTGATCGCTGTGTGGTGATGAATGCCGGAGCAAAAATCGCCGATGGCTCGCCCGAAACGGTGCTTTCCGACCCCGAAGTCATTCGCGCCTATCTGGGGGACAGCCATGCTTGAAGTCCATAAATTGTCTGTTTCCTATGGCAAGCATACCGCACTTCGCGATGTCTCATTGCGGGTTGATCGCGGCGAGATTGTTGTAATGCTGGGTGCCAATGGCGCGGGTAAAAGCAGTCTGCTGAAAGCCTGTGCGGGGCTGGTTGCCAAACATGACAACACCGCCATCGCCCTTTCAGGCAAGGATCTGACCGATCTTGCCGCGCACAGGATTGTCGAGGCGGGCCTTGCCCTTGTGCCCGAGGGACGCGGAATTTTCGGCGATCTGACGGTCCGTGAAAATCTGGAACTTGGTGCCTTTGCCAAACGGGCCCGGGTAAGCGAAAAGGACAATCTGGAACGGGTCATGACCCTGTTTCCGAAACTGTCCGAACGCCTTGACCAGGCCGCACGTACCATGTCGGGCGGCGAACAGCAGATGGTCGCCATCGGGCGGGCCTTGATGTCCAATCCCGATATTCTGCTGCTTGATGAACCATCCCTTGGACTTTCCCCGATCATGACCGGTGATTTGTTCAAGGCCCTTGCCGCCATTCGAAACACCGGGGTTGGTGTGCTTCTGGTCGAACAGAATGCCCACCAGTCCCTTGCCATATCCGATCGGGGATATTTGATCGAGAACGGGGCTATTACCGGGCAGGATACTGCCTTGGCCCTGCAATCGGACCCCGCTGTGCAAAAGGCCTTTCTGGGCCTTGCCACCGCATAACGCCCCCGCACAGCGCGGAAACTTGAGGAATCAGGAGAACCACCATGAATGAAGCCAAACTTTTGATCGACAATGAAGCCGTCAATGCTTCGAACAACCGCACGTTCGAACGCAAAAATCCGGTAACCGGCAAGGTCGCAACCATTGCCGCCGCCGCAAGCCCCGCCGATGCCCGCAAGGCCGCCGATGCCGCCGCCGCGGCATTCCCGGAATGGTCAAAAATGGGGCCCGGCGCACGGCGCAAGATTTTGCTTAAAGCCGCCGATATCATGGAAGCCAAGGGTGCCGAATTTGGCGATCTGGTGCTTTCGGAAACCGGCAGCACGCGCATGTGGGGTGGCTTCAACGCTCATCTGGCGGCCAATATGCTGCGCGAAGCCGGGGCGATGACGACCCAGATTCAGGGCGACATCATTCCGTCCGACACGCCGGGCCTGATGGCGATGGGCATTCGTCAACCGGTTGGCGTGGTTCTGGGCATCGCCCCATGGAATGCGCCGGTTATCCTTGGCACACGCGCAATTGCCATGCCGCTTGCCTGTGGTAACACCGTGGTGCTGAAGGCATCCGAACTGTGCCCAGCCCTGCATCGCCTGATCGGGCAATGTCTGGTCGAAGCCGGTGCACCGGCCGGTGTCGTCAATGTCGTGACCAACGCCCCCGAAGACGCCCCGGAAATCGTCGAAACCCTGATCGCCCATCCGGCAGTGCGCCGCATCAACTTTACCGGCTCAACCCGGGTTGGCCGCATCATCGCCAAGCTGGGGGCAGAACATCTTAAACCTGTTCTGCTTGAACTGGGTGGCAAGGCACCCTTCCTTGTCCTGGACGATGCTGACATCAACGAAGCGGTCAATGGTGCCGCATTCGGGGCCTATATGAATCAGGGCCAGATTTGCATGTCGACCGAACGCCTGATCATCGACAATGCGGTTGCCGATGATTTCGTTGCCAAATTGGCGGCCAAGGCCAAAACGCTGACCGCTGGCGACCCGGCAAAGGCCGAACATGTTCTTGGCGGTGTGGTGAATGTCGAGGCCGTCAACCGGATCGAAGAACTGGTTGAGGATGCGGTTTCCAAGGGGGCGAAACTGGTCGCCGGTTCCGGCAAGGCGCGCGATGGCGTTTTGATGGATGCAACCCTTTTGGATCACGTCACCCCCGCCATGCGGATTTATGCCGAGGAAAGCTTTGGCCCTATCTGTGTCGTCATCCGTGCAGGTAACGAAGACGAAGCGGTCCGCATTGCCAATGACAGCGAATATGGCCTGTCCTCGGCCGTCTTTTCCACCAACATCCCGCGCGCGATGGAAGTCGCCAAACGGATCGAAAGCGGCATCTGCCACATCAACAGCCCGACCGTACAGGACGAAGCCCAGATGCCATTTGGCGGGGTGAAAGCCAGCGGCTATGGCCGGTTCGGATCGCAGGCATCAATTGATGAATTCACCGAAATGCGCTGGATCACGATCCAGAGCGGCAAACGCCACTATCCGTTCTAAAGATATTAAGTTCCGCAGGGGGGAAGCCCGGTCGTACTTCCTCAGATGATCGACCGGGACCTGTGGCAGGCCGCCCTTCGTTTAACCGCGCAGGGCGGCCTGTATCGTTACTTCCAGCATATTGGAAAATTTCGACCGGTCCTTCTGGGTAAAGCCTGCATTGCGGCCCTGTTCCCCGGTGACTTCGCGCATATGGGCGGCGATTTCACGGCCGGCCAATGCATT
>CBIHMD010000165.1:0-6183 GCA_966210655.1 uncultured Thalassospira sp. | reverse complement strand
CGGATTTGGTGCCGTTTCTGGCAAATTTGCTGCGATCCTGGCTGCCGGAATGCTGTTGTCCGCATGTTCCGCATTTCAAAAAGAAAATGTGACCATGACTGGCGAAATCACCGATAACGGTCGGGAATGTGTTACTTTTCGGGCCGAAGACGGCACACTTTACGCATTGGCGAACAAGGCAACCCGATTCCGTCCGGGCGACAAGGTCCGTGTGACCGGCCACGGCGCATTGATGACGACCTGTACCGAAGCCGAAACGCTGATCGTCGACAAGATCGTATTGCTGGGTGGGGAAGACAACTAGGGCCGAAATTTAACGATCAGGTGTTGCAAAGCAATCCGTGCCGTCAGCCAAAAGCTGGCGGCATTTTGTTTCGGCACTGATCATGTCGGAAAATCCGCCAAGGCGAAGCCGGTGAAAGATGCCTTTGGTGCCCAGATCGGCAGTCGAAAGACTTCGTTGATGGGATTGCGCCAGATCCGGATAGCGGATCATGAAGCTTGCCCAATAGGTATGGGCACTGATCGTGTCGTGAAACGCACCAAGCTGAATCGCGAATGCGTCACCGGCTTGGGTGGGCAATGTACCTGAATCTGTTATCTCCGCAGTTTGGGATGTTCCGGTTTCTGGTACTACTGCGGATATCGCTGGCGCAGATCTGTTCTCAGCCGCGCGTTTTACAACGGTTGCCTGTGACGGCACACGTTTGATGCCCTGCCTTTCCATTCGATATTGTTCGGCAAGGCTTGGCCGTTCGGTATCTTCAAGCAAAACCGGTTCGGTTCGGATTGTGCCGGGTAAAAGGCTGAAAGGTTGATTGACGGGCGGCGAGGGTGCGCTTGCATGAACCGGAATGTTGGTCGGGATTGCATCCAGACCGGATTTCATTTCTTCGGCTGCAGCGGGCGCGCTATTGCCAGCATTGCCGATATATTGTGCGCCGCTGTTATCCATCGTCATTAGCAGAAAAAGACCGGCGGCAACGCATCCTGTCGATGTTCTGGCCGCATCGGACCAGCGCATGCGTCGGACAGGGGGCATTGCCGCTTTTGTCATTTACTGCTCCGTCCATGCCGGAAAAGCATGGCGTTCACGCAGGATGCGATCATTCTGGCGCAGTCGTTCCATTGCCTTGCCATAGACGCTGTCGGCGGTGTATTGGCCTTCGGGATGGTCGCCGCATGGCTTGCCTGCCAGTAATTCAATGGCATCGTTGATATGTTCGACCGTCCAGATATTGAATTTGCCCTGACGGATCGCCTGAACGACTTCTTCGCGCAGCACGACATTTTCCGCATTGGCCAGCGGGATGATCACCCCCTGATCGCCGGTAAAGCCCTGATCGGCGCAAATGCGATAGAACCCCTCGATCTTGTGCGAAATGCCGCCGACCGGCTGTGCCTGACCGAACTGGTTCATCGATCCGGTGATACCGATATTCTGGCGCATTGGGATGTTGGAAATCGCCGAAATGATCGCGCAAAGTTCGGCCATGGATGCCGAATCCCCCTCGATCCCGCCATAGTTCTGCTCGAACGTGACGTTACAGGCAAAGGATAGGGGGAATTCCTGCGCAAAGCGGGATTTAAGGAACCCTTCAATGGTCATGACCGATTTCTGCTGCAACGGTCCCGACATATCGACCATGCGTTCGATGTTCAAAACGCCGAGGCTGCCGACATAGGACCGGGCAGAAACACGTGCGGGCAGGCCAAAGGCGTGATCACCATAATCCAGAACAGTCAGGGCGTTGACCTGCCCGACAACCGCGCCATAGCTGTCGATCAGGATTTCACGTCGTTGAACCCGTTCATGGGACCGGTCTTCAAGGCGGCTGTTGCGGTGGCGTCGTTCTTCGATGGCGCGTCTGACATCGGCAGCCCGGATGCTGCCGCGCTTGTCGGTCTTGGCCAGTGCGCCGGCTTCGATTGCAACATCTTCGACCCGCTCGATCTGTGCGGTCAGTTTGTCGCGTTCCCCGGCCCAGCGTGCCGCCTGACCCAGCAATTGACGGATTGCACCGTTATCAAGCGGAATGCCGGTCCGTGACAGGGCAGAATCGCGCAGCAGGCCGGTATAGATCGAAATATTGCGACCTGCTGCGGGCATATCGGCGTCGATATCGGCCTTGACCCGGAAATGGTTGCGGAAATCGACGTCCAGTGAAAAGAACGTGTAGTAATATTTGGGCGCGCCAACGATTACGACCTTGACGTCAAGCGGGATCGGTCGCGGTTCCGGTGCCCCGGCAGTTGGCGGACCGGATTTGTGAGTTTCTTCGATACGGATTTCGCCATCGCGAAGGGCTGCCTTCAGGTACGCCCAGCTGTCTTCATGTTCGACCAGTGATTCCGCACGCAAAACCAGAACGCCACCATTGGCCCGATGCAGGGCACCGGGCTTGATCAGGCTGACATGCGGATGCATGCCACCGGCCATCGGGCGATACTGGATTTGGCCAAACAGGTTGTCGTAGCTTGGGCTAGGTTCCAGAACGACATCGGGATGCTTGTCACGCGAATGATCGATCAGAAGGTTGACGGCATACCGGTCATCGACGGTTTCGGGCATTTTGCCGTCGCCGCTGTCGATGGCGGGTTGGTCACTGGCTTCTTCGAACGCGTCGATATTATCCAGAATGTCTTTTTCAAGCGCCTCGAACCAGGCCTTCATGCCCGGCGCGGTGAACTTGTCGCGGATTTTGCGAATGCGCGGCTTCAGAACGACCTTTGCAGCCCCGCGACGAAGCGCGTCAAGCGTATCGGCAATCTGTTCTTCAAGATCGCGGGTCGAAAGCAGCGTCTTGCGGGCTTCTTCGGCGACTTCTTCAAATGCGTCTTCGGCTTCGGCGCGGCGTTCCTTGGGGATTTCATCAAGTGAAACCGGCTCGCCTTCCTCGTTCAGCGCGACGATCATCACGCCTTTTTCGTTTTCCTGAACATCCAGACCTTTTTCACGGGCATATTCGCGCAACGCATCAAACTTTTCGCGCAGTTGGGTGCGGGCTTCTTCCGTCTGGGTCTGGGTTTCGGTCAGATGAGCCGGGGCGTTGAACGCCGATGCAAATGCCTCGCGCAGGTGCGAAACCAGTGTTTCCATCGCATCGGCCAGCTTGCGGCCTTCACCGGCGGGCAACGCGTAGGGGCGTGGACGGTTGGTACGCGAAAAATTATTCAGATAAACCCAGTCCTGCGGGGCTTCGCGTTCTGCCATTGCCTTTTTCAGGTAATCGAGTGTTGCGGTCATACGACCGGCACGATCAAGGCCAAGAACAAAGATGTTAAAGCCCGGTTCGGACATTGAAAGTCCGAATTTCAATGCTTCTGCGGCGCGGTAATGCGATGAAAAATCAAAAATTTCAGGGGTCTGGTCTTTGTGCGGGCTGCGAATCCGGAAATGTGGGAAACCACAATCATCAGCGTCGAGGCGGGAAACTGGCATTTGCTGTCTTTCTGCTGCCCAAAAGGATGTGATCGGGCAAGGATACCGATCACGAAATCTTATCTTGGAAGCAACGCGATAGAGCGGTCAAGTGCAGCTTGCTGATTTTGCATTTGCAGATGATTGACGGCGATGGGGCATGCTTCTGTCGACCTTGACGTCAGGAACGGTTATCCCCATTGATTGAGTAATAGACCTAACTGGGCGTTGCAGGGGATCAGGGACGGCATGGGGCATTTGTCTCGTATTCGACGCGGCACAATCTTTGGCTTGTGTCTGCTTGCTTCGATTGGCGGGGGAATTGATGTTTCCAGCGCACAGGAAACCGTTATTACCTATCGCCCGCCGCCAGAAGCCGCCGACAATCACGTTTATCAGCAGCGCCTTCTGGTTGAAGCCCTTAACCGGACAGCTGATCGTTACGGCGATGTGCGTATTGCACAGGCCTTTGCCACGGTGTCACGCGACAGAACCAAACTTCTTTTGGAAGAAGGCCGGTATTTACATGTCATTGCCGAAGTGCCAAGGCCGGGCTGGGAAGATGATCTGATCCCGATTTATATTCCGCTTCGCAAAGGGCTTCAGGGATATCGGTTGTTCTTTATAAACCGTGAACTCCAACCTTTGATGGACAAGGTTGAAACGCTAGACGATCTCAGACGCTTTTCGACCGGGTCGGGCGCACAATGGTCGACCACCCTGATCCTTGAAAATGCCGGGTTCGATGTTGTAACCGGGCACGATTACGAAACAATGTTTGACATGTTCAGCCTGCGTCGTTTTCAGACATTCAGCCGGGGTGTGAACGAAATATTCTTTGAATTTGACACCATGTCGGACAAATATCCCGACATGTATATTGAAACCGGGCTGGCCCTCCATGTGCCGTTACCGGTGTATTTTTTCGTGACGCCGACAAAGCCGAAGCTGGCCGAACGTATCGAGCTTGGCCTGCGCGAAATGATCGCCGATGGCAGTTTCGATCAATTATTCATGGAATATCACGGCGATCTGATCCGGCGGGCAAATCTTGCAAATCGCAAGATATTCCGTCTCGACAACCCGAATCTGAGCAACCGGGGCCCGCTTGAAAACCCTGATCTGTGGTATTGATTACCTGATCTGGGCTACATTACCACCGTATTGCCAAATTCGCTGGTTTGCAGAAGCCGTTCGACAATCTGAACGCCTTCACGCAGCCGTTCAGTCGATTTTTCCGCACCGAAACAAAGTCGTAGCCCACGTGGCGGGTGCCCCACGGAAAACTGTTGTGCGGCTGTCAGAAGAACACCGTTATTGGCCGCATTCATCACCAGTTCACCGGGATCAATATGATCAGGCAGGCCAAGCCAGATATGATAATTGGTGGGATGGAACCGCACATCATATCCCTTAAGCGTGCCAAGAATGATCGAAAGCCGTCTTGCCGCTTCTTCGCGATGCCATGCTTCGTAACGTTTAAGGCTGCCATCCTCGATCAGTCGTGAAACCAGTTCAAGATTGATTGCCGACACCATCCAGCAGGTCGACCGGATGGCGCTGGCAAGTTTGGCGATCATTTCGCCCGGCGCATGAATATAGCCGACCCGAAGACCGCCACCGATGCTTTTTGATACACCGTCCAGATAGATGCTGCGTTCAGGCGCAAAGCATGACAGCGGGGGTGGGGCGTCGGGATTGAGGAAATGATAAATTCCGTCTTCAATCAAAAGCAGATCGTATTTGCGCAGCAGTTCGGCGATTTCCATGCGGCGCTTCTGGCTCATGGTGCTGCAAAGCGGATTATGCAGTGTCGGCATCAGATAGATCGCGCGCGGACTTTGTGTTCGGCACAGATTTTCCAGTGCTTCCGGAATAATGCCTTCTTCGTCCATGGCAACACCGCGCAGGCGGAATTGCAGCAGATTGGCCAGGCTGCGCAGGTTCGGATAGGTCAGTTCCTCGCACAGGACCAGATCACCAGGTCGTACGGTTGCCAGCAATGAAACCGTCATGCCGTGCTGAACGCCTGCGGTTGGCAGGACACGTTCCGGATTGTCATCCAATCCAAGGGTACCCGCCATCGATGCAAGAGCCCGCCGGTGGCCCGGCATGCCATATTCCGACTTGTAGGTGATCATGTCATTTAACGGCGTGGATTTGGCAACGTCGATCAGGACATTGCGAATATGGTCTTCGCGTGGGGGCAGGGGACAATTCATCCGGAAATTGACCGGGCCGATATCCTCGGCGTCGTCATTTGCCGTTTCCCGAACCATCGTGCCGATATTATTGGTGAAATGGCCCGGTGCGGGAACCGTGACGGCCATGTCCAGATCGCTTTGCAAGCCTCCGAGCACGTATGTGCCGCGTCCGACTTCGCCTGCGACAAGCCCCAGTCTTTCCGCCTCGCGATAGGATCGCGTGATTGTGCCGACGGTGACGCCAAGGTGATAGGCGAGATCGCGATGGGTGGGAAGCCGATCGCCGGGTTTGAGTGACCCGTTATCAACCGCGCTGCGGATGGCGTGTGCGATCTGCCGATAAACAGGGCCGCTGCCGCCTTCGATGTTTGGAAGCCATATTGTCATGGTGACAATGTTTAAATTGACACAATTGCGATGTCAATGACAAAACAAAATCGGTACAATTAATCGACAGGAGAAAGTGATGGTAAATTGTAACGATACAATCCGGTTTTCCGAACTTGATATCAAAGGAAACGCACATCCCTCGAGGTGGCGGGGCCGTTCCGAATGGTG
>CBIHMD010000164.1:0-6224 GCA_966210655.1 uncultured Thalassospira sp. | reverse complement strand
GTATCAAAACCAAATCAGGCAAGGTCCGCGAACTTCGACACAATGGGCCGGAACACGTGTTGGCATTTGCCCCAACTCGTACAGGTAAAGGCGTTAGCATCATCCTTCCAACACTTTTGAGTTGGACTGAAAGTGTTCTCATCCTTGATATCAAGGGTGAGAACTTTGCCAAAACAGCCGGTTGGCGAGCAAGCCTCGGACATCGTGTATGCCGTTTTGATCCCACCAACCCTGAACCAAGCGAGACAATTCGGTTTAATCCCCTTGCGGAAGTTCGCATTACTTCCCGGCGGGATATTGCCGACTGCCAAAATATTGCAAACATGGTGATTGATCCCGATGGCAAGGGTATCGCAGGCAATTATTGGCGTGAAGAAGGTTGGGGCTGGTTATCCGTCGTCCTTTTGCATGTGCTTTACAAGGTAATGAAAGAAGAAAACCGCATTGCCTGCTTTGACGATGTGAACATTTTTCTTTCTGGCATATCCACGGTGAAGCCGCCAGCTGAGGCGTTGGAAGCTGCACGAGAAGGTGCTTCCAAGGAAGTTTCTGATGATCAGATGTCTGCCCAAGATAACTTTGTGAAGATACTCGAAGCGATGGCCGAATACGACCATGGGTATGCACATGTAAACAAAGAGGTTCGTCGAGGAGCAAACAGTCTCGCCATTAAAGCCCCGCAAGAAAGATCTGGAGTACATTCCAACGCGAAGACACAGCTTACACTTTACGCCGACCCTATCATTGCAGAGAACACCGCTGTCAGTGATTTCCGACTTGATGACCTCATGAATGGTAAAACACCGATGTCGCTCTATCTGGCGTTCTCCCCCGCCGATAAAGACCGCTTGGTTCCATTGATTAGGATCATGATGAACCTGTTTTTGCGACGCCTTACCGAGAAAATGGAGTTTGAGGACGGCAAAACGAAGCGTGGCTTCAAACATCGTCTCCTTCTCATGCTTGATGAGTTTCCGGCTATTGGCAAATTGGAGATATTTGAAGACGCTCTCGCGTTCATGGCCGGATACGGCATCAAAGCCTTCATCATTATTCAGAATATCGAACAGCTTTGGAAGAAGTATGGGAAAGATGAGTCCATTTTCCCAAACTGCCATATTCGCACCGCCTTTACTCCGAACAAATTTGGCACTGCCGAGCTACTTTCCAAGTTGACAGGCAAGCAAACCATTGTTCAGCGGAAACAATCTCAATCGGGAAAAGCTGGTTCGTTTACTGGTTCAAATTCTGCAAATATTCATGAAACTTCCCGAGACTTGATGACTCCTGACGAAATCATGCGCTTGCCGATGCTTGATGTTGATGAGGACGGGAAGAGACCACCAGTACCTGGTGACAGCCTGATTTTTGTTGCTGGTCGTCCTGCGATCTATGGTCGCCAACGTCTGTATTTCCTCGACAAAAAACTGTCCAGCAAATCGAAACTATCCCCTCCCCGGATGAAACAAACGGGCGTGGCATATCTTCCGACCTTAAAGATGGAGAAATCCCATGAAGCAGCCTGAACAAAATACGGGCGCAAATGCCCGTGTGACCGACACCGAATTTCTCAAGCTCGCATCGCTCGCGGTATCAGTCGCAAGCGATCTTGGCCCGGTTTCTGTCGATCCCGATGTCGCCGACGCGATGGGGGCTATCGATGAACAGGCGCTGTCGTTTGATGATGCACTTGATAGCCATTTCGACGGCGAGGATCCGACCGCGATAGAGGAGGTAAAGGGTCATGGCTAAACCGAACTTTCGCGATCAGGTCGTAGAATCCCTAATTGAGCAAATGGAGCGCGGTACCGCACCCTGGCAAAAGCCCTGGGAGCCGGGAAAAGTCCGCGAACCTTCCTTTAATCCCTCCACCGGCAAAGCCTATCGCGGCATCAACCAGATCTGGCTTGAATCTCGCGGTTATGCAGATCCGCGTTGGGTGACATATCGCCAGGCACAAGCCAATGGCTATCAGGTGCGTAAAGGGGAGAAAGGCACCCAGATCGAATACTGGCAGTGGTCTGAGCGCCAGCCGGTTAAAGACAATGACGGCAATCCTGTTCTTGATCCTGAAGGCAAGCAGCGATATCGCGAATTCCGGCTGGATCGTCCGAAGGTCTTTCACGCTGTCGTTTTCAATGGCACGCAGATTGACGGCCTTGCGCCGTATGTCGGTATGGAACCCGATTTCAATCCAGTGGAACGGGCCGAACAGGCACTTTCACAGTTGGGGGTGCCGATCCATCATGATCAGCGCGATCGGGCCTTTTACCAGCCGGGTAGCGATGAAATCCATATGCCTCCGAAAGGCTGGTTCAAAGGTCAGTACGAATATTATGCCACAGCACTTCATGAAGGTGGACATTCGACCGGACATGAAAGCCGCATGGCCCGGGAATTCGGGCCGTTCGGGTCTGAGACCTATGCCCGCGAAGAACTCCGGGCGGAAATCGCCAGTTTCATGCTGACAACCGAATTGGGCCTCGGCCATTACCCCGAACGCCATGCGCCCTACGTGAAAAGCTGGATGGCTGCGATCAAAGAGGATCGCAACATTCTGTTTCAGGCGGCCCGTGATGCAGAAAACATTCGCACCTGGATCATGGAGCCGGAAAAACGCCTCTCCCTTATCCCAGTTAAAGAACAACGACAGGAAATGACTAAAGATCTGACCGCAGCGATGACACCAAGTACACGGATGTCATTAGGAGATAAACTCGTTGCCGAACGTGGTGAGATGGTGGACCGGATGTTCGAAAATCATCCACATGCCCATCCGACATTGTGGGCTGCGGCGATACAGGGCGATTTTTCTCTTTCAAGCATAGAGAACATACGGCAACAGCTTCCTGTCGGCGAACTTAAGGAAAGGATTATCGCGACAGACATAACCAACGATAACCTTGAATCGTATATGCGCCAGTCTTCCGAAAAGGCAAATTGGCGTTCTCTATATTCCCGCGTCAACCCGTTTGACGGCCACGCTGAAGCGCAACATTTTGCGGTAATCGCAGAGCAATTTGGCAAAATAGACTGGGTGGCAGATTACGCAGCATCAAGCAATCGCCGTTCAAATGGTGTCGCTCACCGCGATACCACGTTAAAGCAGATGGAAACACTGGCGGCATCTGCCCCGCGTACGGCTGCTTTATTGTCTGCTTTATGGGACCTTGACGGCCCCGGTCAGAAAGCCCGCATGAACCGACCCGAATGGTACATGCCCCCGGGCCAACGCCCTGACACTGAGTTGGCGAAGCTGGCGAAGCCGCTCGATGTAAGTCAGGCACCATCGAGTTCCAACACTATCGGGTTGAACCCGTCGTCGCTCGGTGGCGATCTGAATACTAGCTGGATGCGTCATGCTGCCGAACTGGAAGGAATGGCCGATACAAAGGATCTTGAAGCCGGCTTCGATGCCTTCCAGCGTATTGATGCGTGGTCTCATTATTCAGATGACCCGAACGTCCGCGAGAGCGCGAGCAAACATAAGGAAAAGACGCAGGCATTGCTTGCTGGGCTCGCCGCCCGATCTGTGAAGCACGCGGAATTGTTGTCGGTACTTTTCGACACACACAAGTCTGATCCTCTGGACAATTTTATCCGTCAGCCAGATTGGTATGTCCCCGTTGCAGAACGCCAAAATGAACTGTTTAAACAGCTTGGGACTGATCCGGCAAAATACCTTCGCGAAACGCTCGTTGGTCAACAGCTTAGGGGCGAAGTAATGCAGCAATCCGATGACGACGTTCGCAAGCGGATCTATCTGAATGTCCCCTACTCCGAGAAAAGAGAGGCCAAAGGCCTCGGTGCCAGATGGGACCGGCACAATAAAGCATGGTTCGTTCATGAAGGCACCGACATGAAACCATTTGGAAAATGGCAGCAAAAAGTTGCTGAGAACCAGACCAAGATTGATCCGCAGCAGGAATTTGCCGATGCCTGCCGCAAAGAGGGTCTGATGATTGAAGGCCTGCCAAGCATGGACGGAAAATGGCACCGCGTTGCCGTTGCAGGCGATGCGAAGGGTCAAACCAGCGGCAGTTATCGCGGCTTTATTGAGGGTATTCCGGCTGGCCAGATCATGAATTTCAAAAAAGCATCCGAGCCGGTTAAGTGGGTGGCGACGGGTACCAGGATCGATCCGGAAGAACTGGAACGGATCAAAGCTCAATCAGCTGCCAGAAAAGCCGAACAGGCCCAGGAACTGAAGTTCCAGTATCAGCAGGTTGCCAAACGTGCCTACGGAACCTTCATGAACGCCATCGAGGCGACCAGCGACCATCCTTATCTCAGGAAAAAACAGGTATCCGGGGAAACTCTTCGTATAGACAGAACCGGCAATCTGATCGTGCCGATGACCAACGAGAAGGGTTTCATCGAGAACATTCAAACCATCGCCCCGGACGGCACTAAACGTTATCTGAAGGACGGCCGCAAAGCCGGACTGATGCATATCATTCCGGGCAAAAAAGACACTCCGCTGATTATCGCAGAAGGTTATGCAACGGCAATAAGCCTGCATGCAGCGACCGGATTTACCACTGTCGTTGCGTTTGATGGCGGCAATCTTCCGGTCATTGCCGAGACACTGCGAAATCAAAACCCGGACCGGGTAATCGTTATTGCAGCCGATGACGACCCCCTGAAAGTTGAAAAAGTCGGTCACAATCCGGGACTGGAAGCGGCCAAACGGGCTGCCGAGCGATCAAACGCGCAGATCCTCAAACCTTCCCTTACTGCAGATGAGCAACTGCAGGGATTGACCGACCATAACGATGTGCATGTTGCCCGCGGCTTCGATGTGTTCCGGCGCGAGATCCGGCAACAGCTTTCCGATTTGGGTATTTCGACCAGCCGTAGTCGATCGATGCAGATCTCGCCCAAAAAGCAAAAGAGCCAGTCAAACCAAATGTCTGTTTGATTATCTGTAACTGCCGACGGCCTTAACGGTCGTCGGCCTCATTCTGCTCTATCGACCTTAACAGGATACCGTCCGTGGCGACCAAAAAATCTCGGCTTCTGGTTACACTGCCTGATGAAGAACGCGCCAGACTGGATCAGTTGTCATCGCAATTACGTCTCGATCGTTCAGAAGTGCTGAGGCGTCTGCTGATGAATAGCCCCTTGCCCGCTCAGCGGGATTTCGAAGCCGCCCAAGCGATCCTTGATATGCTTCAGATCAATGCTGACCTCGCCCGTCTCGGGAACCTTCTGAAGCTGGCACTTGATGAACCGTTAAGCGCCGATCTTTTGCGCAAATACGATGACTTGGCCGCCGCCATCAAATCCACCCAGGACGAGTTGAAGGATGTGGTGCGCAAGATCGATCGCACGATCGGGCGCGGTGCAAAATGATCGCCAAGAAAATCACCAAAAGACCGGACATTCCTGACAATTACAAAGAACTGGCCGAATACATCGCGGCGGCCAAGGAACCCGGGGAAAAGCTGGATAAATTCTGGATTGAGAACTGTGGCGCCGGCGAGACGCTGGGTGATCTCGAACTTGCTTTGCGCGAGGTCTATGCCGTCCGCTTGATGAAGCCCGAAGTCACCGACAAATCATATCACATGATGGTTTCGTTCCGGCCGGGCGAGAAAGAACGGCTTTCCGAACAGGATCTGAAGGATATCGCTTCAGCCTATGCCGAAGGCCTCGGCTTCGCCGAACATCAATATGTGGCCGGTACGCATATCAATACCGACAATTTCCACATGCATATCGCCTTTAACAAGATCCATCCCCGCACGCTTCAGGTCGTCAATCCGTTTCGGGATTTCATAATCCTCGATCGCGTCTCCCGAAAACTGGAAAAACAATATGGCCTGTTCATTGATCGGGGCATGGCTCAAAGAGAAAAACAGGGTGCAAAACTGTCGCCTTCAGCTCGCGATTACGAAGCGCAAACATGGCAGGAAAGCTTCCAGAACCATGTTCTTAAACATCGCGAGGATCTGCTTGAAAGAATCAACGGCGCAGAAGCCTGGCAGGATCTGCACAAAATTCTTGCCGAACATGACATCGAGCTAAAAAAGCGCGGTAACGGTTTTGTTCTGGTCGGCCCGGATGGACAGGGCATGAAAGCCTCAGCGCTCGATCGTGGCATGAGCAAATCCGCCCTGGAAAAGAAACTCGGCGATTTTGTGCCACCGGCCGAAAAAACAGACAATAAACCCGTTCTCTCCAAGCCACCAAAACGACGCTACAAACGTCGGCCGACAATG
>CBIHMD010000163.1:0-6230 GCA_966210655.1 uncultured Thalassospira sp. | reverse complement strand
ATGCGCCCCACAAAGTTTTCCGGAAATGGAAAGCGCAGGTTCGGGCGGCGCTGGACAACGTGATCAACGACAAACCCTTCCATCACCGGCGTCAGACCGCGTGTCACCGTTTCGACCTCAGGTAATTCGGGCATCTGGATACTCGTAAAATGAAAGGACGAAACATATCTAGAACCCGGCCCGATGATTGGCAAGCCGACATACCAAACAACATTGTCGCCATTACAAAGTAACAATGGACGATGACCGCCAAGTACATATGATTGCGCCGTTTATTGCCACCCTGCGCGTCTGCCCCACCTTACGTGCCATCCACAGGATTTCAGTCAATGGAATTTGGCGTTGATCTTTTACTGATACTTTTTGCAGTCGCTGCGTTCGCCGGCATAGTTGATTCAATTGCTGGCGGCGGCGGATTGATTACCATTCCGGCCCTGCTTTGGGCGGGTATTACACCGGCACAGGCTTTGGCGACCAACAAGCTACAGGGCAGCTTTGGCAGCCTGACCTCTTCAATTAACTTTATCCGCAAGGGTTATGTGGATCCGCGCGATATGGTCCTGGCGATTGTCCTGACCTTTGCCGGATCGGCACTTGGCACTGTGCTGGTACAAATGCTCGATGCCAGCATTCTGCTTAAAATCCTTCCGGCTCTGTTGATCCTGATTGCGCTTTATTTCCTTTTCTCACCACGCGTTGGCGATATTGATGCGCATCAGATCATCAGCAAGTCCGTCTTTGCCTTTACCGCGGGCTTTGGCATCGGCTTTTACGACGGCTTTTTCGGACCCGGTACCGGGTCGTTCTTTTCCATCGCTTTTGTGGCCTTGCTTGGTTTCAATATGACGAAAGCAACAGCCCACACCAAGGTTCTGAACTTCACATCAAACTTCGCATCACTTGTGATGTTCATTGCAGGGGGCGAAGTTGTCTGGATGATCGGCCTTGTCATGGCCGCCGGATCATTGATCGGAGCCCAGATCGGATCTCAATTGGTGATGAAAGTCGGCGCAAGGCTGGTGCGCCCGCTTCTGGTTGTCACTTCGATTGCCATTTCGATCAAACTGATCATGGATCAGTATGGCAGCACCATCAGTCAGTATTGGGATCAAATGCGTGTCTGGATCGGATAACAATCCGGCCTACCCATTCCCAAACAAACAACAAAAAACCCGCCATGACACTGTCAGGCGGGTTTTGTTTTTTTGATATTCAATTCATTCAGGCACTGGCAGCTGTTTCGATAAAGACCTCGTCATTACGGTCAATCAGGTGGCTCCAGATCGAAAACAGCAACGCGATCACGGCAATCCCTGCGCCAAGCCAGGGGATATCCTGATAGGACACGCCCTGTGTAATCGCGATACCACCAAACCAGGCACCCGCAGCGTTACCAAGATTGAAGGCCCCCTGATTAAGGGTCGATGCAAGGTTTGGGGCCTCGGTCGCCTCGTTCACCACCCGCATCTGAAGCGGCGAAACCAGTGCAAAGGAAACCACACCCCAGACGAAAACCGTTGCCACAGCCGGGATCACGTAGGTGATGGTTTCGGCAAATACGACGAGTATCGCAATCAGCAGAACAAACGTCGCAATGATCGCCGGCATCAACCGCCAATCACCCAGACGGCCACCGATATAGTTGCCAATCGTCAAACCCGCCCCGAACAGCAACAACACATAGGTTACCTGCCGCGCCGAAATGCCGGTGATATTCTGCAACATCGGGGTGATATAGGTAAACACGCTGAACATGCTTGCGGCAGCCAGAACACTGATCAGCATGGCAAAGATAACCTGGGTTTTAAGCAGCGCACGGGCTTCAGCCATCAAACTACCGCCCGTTGCTGCGATCTTGCGCGGCAAACAGAAATAAAGCGCGATAGCAGCAACCATACCGATCCCCACAACCGCCCAGAAAGTCGAACGCCAGCCCAGTTCCTGGCCAAGAGCCGTGCCGAACGGAACCCCCAGCACATTGGCAAGAGTAAGCCCCGAAAACATCAGGGCAATGGCCTGAACCCGTTTATGCGGTGCGACAAGGTTAGCAGCAACCACAGCGCCAAGACCGAAGAACGCCCCATGACAGAAGGCTGTCACCACGCGGGCCGCCATCAGAAGCCAGTAGTCCGGTGCAATCGCGCACAGGAAATTACCAATGATGAAAATCGCAATCAGCATCATCAAAGCATGCCGACGATCCATTTTTGACGTTGCAATCGCAAGGAATGGCGCACCAAACGTAACACCCAGCGCATAACCGGTTACCAGCAACCCGGCATCAGGAATGCTGACACCAAGATCAGCCGCCACATCCGGCAACAAGCCCATTATGACAAACTCGGTCGTCCCGATCCCGAAGGATGCAAGCGCCAGAGCAAGAATCGGAAGGTTTCCAAAGAAACCTGTGCGGGTAACAGCAGCTGTCATGATCAATACGTCCAGAGGTGCCAGGCACCAATGCGGGATGTTGTCGGCGACAAGATTTCGCGAGATTTCCGAAATGCTTGAACCGACCGGAAATTGAAACGATTCAATTTTGCGTGCAGCGCACAAATTTCACCATCGCAAAATTGGCATAAAAACTATGCATTCCCGTCACAACTGAAACAGGCCCGGTTGAACACCAGACCCGTCAGCAGAACAAAATGAATAAATATGGATCAGGAAAGTTCGTCAACGATACGTTTTGCCGCTGCAACCGGATCGCTGGCCTTGGTGATCGGACGCCCGATCACCATTACATCTGTGCCCATCGTAACGGCATCACGCGGTGTGACGATACGTTTTTGATCGTCTGAGCTTGACCAAGTCGGACGAATACCCGGCGTGATCAATTTGAAATCCGCGCCACAAGCTGCACGTACTGCGGTCACTTCCTGTGCGGAACAGACAACTCCATCCAAACCGGCCTTTTGGGTCAGTTCGGCAAGTTTGACGACACGCTCGCTGATCGGCCCTGCAAGACCGACATCATCAAGATCACCCTGATCAAGGCTGGTAAGGACCGTTACGGCAATCACCCACGGGGCATCAACACCAGCCTTGTCCGCAGCTTCACGCGCGGCTTCCCCGGCACGCTTCATCATTTCAAGACCGCCCGTCGCATGAACATTCACGATCTTGAGGCCAAGTGGCGTTACGGCACGAATGGCACCGGCAACGGTATTGGGAATGTCGTGATATTTGACGTCCAGAAAAATCGGCAATCCGGCTTTGGCAACTTCACGGACACCTTGCGGGCCATGGGCAGCAAAGAATTCCTTGCCAAGCTTCGCACCGCCAATCACCCCGGACAGATTTGAAGCCAGATCAATTGCATGGGCAAGATCAGTGGTATCAATGGCGCAAAAAATGCGATCGTGAGGGGCAAGCTTGTCGGTCATGGTGTCCTCCGGCGGGCTGGAATTTCATCATCGGCCCACGAAGATGCGACGGACCGGGCATGACTTAGCCGATTTCGCCCGAAATACCAATCCCGAATTGGGCATGACCTTTGCCGGTCTTCCCTTCAGGACGCCTTCTGCTGGCTGATCGCCTTGTGAGCATTCGAAGTGTCGCCGCCGGTTTCTTCCGGACGCAACCGGCGCAATTCGCTATCCATACGCTTGACGGCGCGACGATGTTTGCCATGTACCAGCCATTCATACGTCAACCCGATGCCAAGCCCGATCAACAGTGCCACCATGATCGGCAAGAAAAGCGGCATATCGACTTCATAGGGCAACGGCCACAATGACAGCGTAACCAGCGCCCGGTTCGACACGGCAAAAATCGCAATCAGGATCGCAAGCGGGATGGAAATGATCCAGTAAAGAATGCGCATTTCAACTCCTCGTGCCGACTGGCAAAAAGGCAGGGGTCATAGCCCACACACCGACCGAAACCGGCGAATGGACCCGATATGGTCAAACGGAAACATGTGCAAATGAATTTGCAACCACCCTGCAGAATTTCCACAAGACTGGTTTAGCGCAGTTCACACGCCAACAGCAAGCCGATCAAACGGTCCGCAATCAGTTAAGACGTTCACGCAACTGCTTGCCGGTTTTGAAATAGGGAACCTTTTTCTCGCCCACAGGTACGGCTTCACCGGTACGCGGATTGCGTCCGACCCGGGAATCACGCTGTTTTACGGAAAATGCGCCAAAACCACGTAGCTCGACACGATCCCCGCGTGCCAGCGCCTCGGTAATTTCGTCAAAGATCGTCGCCACGATCCGCTCAACATCGCGCTGATACAGATGAGGGTTCATCTCGGCCAGCCGGGCGATCAGTTCTGATTTTGTCATATTCAGGCCCCATCCTGTTCGTTCTGACAGATATCTAATCAACCAAAGGTTAGATTACGTCACGTCGGCGCTTTCATTCAGGTTGCCAGACAGTCAGCAAACCGTCAAGTTTAAGCCCCTCAGATGACAGCATTTTTCCGATATTTCCTTCAAACAATGCCGTCATGAGGGAGTCTTCCGGATAATCAATTTCAAGCGGCACGACTGCCGCATCCGGAGATACTCCCATTTCGTCCTGTAGCCAGCGCAAAGCTTCGCGGCGGCCACCAATCTCGTCGATCAGGCCATTGGCAACAGCCTGCTGACCGGTATAAACACGGCCATCGGCCAGTTGACGCACGGTTTCGGTATCCATGCCGCGTCGTTCGGCAACCATGTCGACAAACACGCCAAACATGTCTGAAATCAGGCTTTCCATAGCCGTTCGCGCGGCATCATCCGTCGGCTCGAACGGGTTCGGAACGGCTTTAAGCGGCCCGCTTTTAACCGTCAGCGGCTCTACACCAAGTTTTTCCAATGTGCCGGTAAAGTTCATCGACTGGAAAATCACACCGATTGATCCGGTCACCGTTCCGCGATGAGCGATAATGTGATCAGCAGCAATTGCCGTCATATAACCGCCAGACGCGGCAACAGTTCCCATTTCGGCAACGATCGGGCGGGTTTCCCCGATCCGGCGCAGGCTTTCAAAAAGCGCTTCACCACCGACCATCGTACCGCCAGGGCTGTTGATATGGACAATCAGACCCGCAACATCGCTGTCTTCCTCGATCTGTTCCAGCGCATCAAGAAGGTAGGGATCTTCGGTAATCACCCCTTCGATATTTACCTCTACAATACGGGGGCCAATAGCACCCCATACGGCGTCGTCCGCTCCGCTGCGTGCAAAGGCAACAACAATGGCAATGATAACGGCCACCGCCGCCAGTACCCGCCATCGAAAAATCGATTTTTTCAACCGTCGACGGTCAAGAAGGATATCGGCATCAAGTGCCATTTAATGCGCCCCAGTATACAGTAATGAACTAACAGCTTCAAAAACCTGCCTTTTCAAATGGTTTTTCTTCATTCGCTTGGCAAGGACAAAAACTGTTTGAAATCAAAATTCTCGCTAAAAAATGACACCGCGACGGCAAAGTCGCGTCCAAACCGGGAATTTTGGGCAAAAGCGATAAAAAAACGGGCCGTGCAAAGCACGACCCGTCTTTCTGATCTGCCAAGCAGACCCTGTTCGATCAGGAACAGATGCCTTATTCGGCACCTTCCTGTTTCTTGCGAAGTGCTTCGCCGAGAATATCGCCGAGCGATGCACCGCTGTCAGCCGAACCGTAATCCGCCATGGCTTTCTTCTCGTCAGCAACTTCAAGAGCTTTGACCGAGAGGGTAACCTTGCGGGTTTTGGCGTCGATCGTGGTAACACGCGCATCGACTTTCTCGCCAACCGCGAAACGTTCCGGACGCTGATCCGAACGGTCACGTGCGAGTTCAGCCTTACGGATGAAGCCTTTAAGATCGGTGCCACCAACAGCAACCTCGATACCACCGTCGTTAACTTCGGTGATTTCACAGGTTACGGTCTCGCCGCGTTTGATGCCGGTAACGGCTTCTTTGAACGGGTCACCCGAAAGCTGCTTGATGCCAAGCGAGATGCGTTCTTTCTCGACGTCAACGTCAAGAACCTTGGCTTTGACGATGTCACCTTTTTTGTATTCTTTGATGACTTCTTCACCAGCACGGTCCCATGACAGGTCCGAGAGGTGAGCCATGCCGTCGATACCGCCCAGAAGGCCAATGAACAGACCGAATTCGGTGATGTTCTTGACTTCGCCTTCGATCTCGGACTCGACCGGATGAGCGGCCAGGAAGGCATCCCACGGGTTCGAGGTGCACTGCTTGAGACCAAGCGAGATGCGGCGTTTCTGTGCATCGACGTCGAGC
>CBIHMD010000162.1:0-6236 GCA_966210655.1 uncultured Thalassospira sp. | reverse complement strand
CTCCGGGACGGGTCATCAGCCAGACGATGCTCGTACACCAGGCGATGAAAAGCCAGAAGCCGAACCAAAGAATCAGCCGCGGCGAGAAGGTCATGATGACCAGGGCCATCATGATCATCGAAAACACAACACCACGATCGCGAACCACAAAGCTGTATAGCCATGCAGGATGGTCTGTCAGCGGGTTTAACGGATCGGGAACGACAGACACGTAAACGATCAATGCGGCGTCAACGACCGCCAAAATGTATAGAAGCCAGCGCCATCTTCCGCCACGGAAGGCAACGAAAAGCTGGATCAGCACACCGGGGATAAACCACCCGAGAACCTCGAGCAGGGAATAAAGTTCGCCCGTCGGGGAATCCGGTTTGGAAAACAGCAGCAGAATGAAGATCAGCATACAGATGCGCAAAAACGCAACAAGGATCAGGCCGCGCTGCTCCTCGCGGGCGACCAGCCGGTCGAACAGGGTACTGGCGGGTGGATCAGCTCTTGATTGCATCGGCAAGAAGGTTCTTCAGGCCGTCCTTGTCGCGGATGACCAGACGGCCATCACGGCGCGTGATCAGATCGCGTTTTTCAAGGTCGCGCAGCTTTTTGTTCACGGCCTCGCGCGTGACACCCAGCATCAGGCCCAGTTCCTGCTGCGACAATGGCAGGGCAATGCGAATGCCTTCGGGGTCCGGGCCGCCATGGCGTTCGGCCAGCCACAAAAGACGTTTGACGAGACGCCCGGTCAGATCAAGGAAATTGGCATCTTCCAGAAGGTCGCTGACCCAGCGCAGCCGGCGACATAAAAGGGCCGTGATATGACGGCGGAGCGGTGCCTCGCGGTCAAATATTTCAAAGAAATCATCGCGCGAAATGAACAGAAGTCGTGTCGGACCGACTGCCCGGGCCGTTGCGGTACGCGGTTCGCTGTCCAGAAGGGCGATTTCGCCAAATACCGCACCGGGTGCCAGCACGTTCAGGACGATTTCCTTGCCACTATCCGATACAGTCGAGATGCGAATTTTCCCGGCCTCGACAGCATAAAGACCGTCGGCTGGTGCGCCTTTTTCAAACAGAAGCTCACCATCATCCATCCGTCGGACACTTGCCTGATTTGAAAGCTGGGCAAGCAGTTCGGGATCAAGATCCTCGAACAGGAAACTGCCCGCAAGAATGCGCGAGGCAATTTTGGCCAGTTGGGGTGTTGCGGTACCGGTAACGCTGTTCACTGAATTCACTTTTGAAAAGGGCGTCGTTTCGATCATCGAATCGATGCATTGCTGGGCCAAAGTAGCATGAAACACCGGTTTCATCGCAAGTGTTTTACAGTGTTTTCTGTTGTTGCGGCAGGGGGATGGCATTTGAACGCGGTGGCGGGCCCTGCTTTTTTGCCATGGAAGATCAAGGATGCCTTGGCAGCGCCGAAACCAATGCATTCAGAAGCCGGATCAGGGAAAGGGGGCGGTCAAGGCATTACAAATTATACAAATTCTAGAATGTTTGACAAAATCTCCTATATTTTTTAAATTCTCCCTATTCCGGAAATAGACCGGTCCATAAGACCATGAATAAAGATTAGGCTATCGGGATTGTTTTCATTCGGGAGGAAAAAATGAAATTCGTCTCCAAAAGCGCACTGATGGGTGCTGTTTCGCTCGCAGCTGCTTCTTTCGCCGTACCTGCACAGGCTGCGGACATTACTTTGAATTTTGCTCATGTTGATCCGGCGGAATGGACCACCTCAAAAAAAGGTGCTGCCACGCAGGTCTTCAAAAATATTGTTGAAGCTGAATCCGCAGGCCGCATCGCGGTCGAACTGTTTCCTGCCGGTTCGCTCGGCGGTGAAACCGATTTGATCCAGAATACCCAGGACGGTACATTGGCAATGTCGATGGTATCTGGTCCATTTTCTCAGGTTTGCCCTGAGGCTGCCGTACTTGATGTGCCCTACATGTTCCCGAATGCCAATGTGGCATGGAAAGTTCTGGATGGGGACTTTGGCAAGGAACTGGCCGCACACTGCCTTGAAAAAACCGGGCTCCGCACGCTGGCTTATGGCGAGACAGGCTTCCGCAACTTTACCAACTCCAAACGTGCCGTTGCCGAGCCGAAAGATATGGATGGGCTTAAAATCCGTGTGATGACCGTTCCGCTTTATGTGGAAATGGTCAAGGCACTGGGCGGTGACCCGACCCCGATTCCTTGGCCTGAAGTCCCGACCGCCCTGACCACTGGCACAGTTGACGGGCAGGAAAATCCGATCAGCGTGATCTATGCCAACAAATTCTACGAAATGCAGAAATATCTGACACTGGACCGTCACGTCTATGGCACGGATTTCATTCTGATCAACGAAGATATCTATAGCGGTCTGTCTGATGGTGATCAGGCGTTGCTGCGTCGAGCTGCCGGAATTGCCGCCAATGTTGGCCGTGCCATTCAGCAGTTCAATTCTGCCGAAGGTGTTGCCAAACTGGCTGAGGCGGGAATGGAAGTGACCACACCGACCGCCGAACAGCTGGCAGCTTTCCGTGATGCTGCTCAACCCGCTGTCGTTGAATGGCTTTCGGGCGAAATCGATGCGCAGTGGATCGACAAGCTGAAAACAGCCGTCAGCGACGCTGAAACCTCGATGTAACTGGCTTTGGCAGGCCGGGTGGGACACCGTCTCGTGGTTTTCCCTCCTTTGCCCCCGGCCTGTCCTTTTTTCTCTGAATAACGTCTTGCCCACCGGGCAGCCGATTTTCCCGCGATCACCCTGGGGGTAACCATGCATCGAGCAGAGACAGCATTTCGCCATCTGCTTGCCGGACTTTCGGGGATCAGTATCCTCGTCGTTTTCGGCGTTGTTTTTGCCGGTAGTGTCAGCCGGTATGCCTTTTCTGCTCCGCTGCAATGGAGCGAGGAAGTTGCCAAATATGCCATGATTTATGGCTGCATGTTTGGCATTGCCTATGCCTATCTGCAGGACAAGCAAATCAACTTTACGCTTGTGACCGATCTTTTATCCAGGCAAACGCGTGCCAGGCTTGCCGTTATCGTTGACGTGTCCACTCTGGTTCTCGGGGGAATCCTTGCGTATGCCGGGCTGATATTTGCGGGAAAACGCGGTGGCATTATGGCATCCGGTCTTGGCATCCCGATGTATTGGGCTCAGATCGCCATGACAGTTGGGGGCGCTTGCCTGATTCTGGCAGCCCTGTTCCGACTGGCCCGCCTTATGAATAAGAATCGCCCGGAGTATGAAGCATGATCACAGGTTTTGGCCTTTTGGCACTGCTTGCGATTGGTGCGCCGGTGGCCTTTGCCATCGCGCTGGCGATTGCGATTTACATCAGTGGTGCAACATTTGGCATCGATTTACTGCCCCAGCGTATTTTTGCCGGGCTTGACAGCTTTACTATTTTGGCAATTCCACTGTTCGTTCTTGCCGGTGAACTGATGAACGCCAGCGGGATCACCAATCGGGTTATCAATCTTGCCAACGCGTTGGTGGGACATGCGAAAGCCGGTCTGGCACAGGTCAATATATGGTCGTCCGTGATTTTTGCAGGCCTTTCGGGGTCGGCGGTGGCCGATACATCCGCGTTGGGGCGTATTTTTATTCCCTCAATGGAAAAGGAAGGTTATCCGCGTGATTTTGCGGCATCGCTGACAGCGGCATCCTCGGTAATCGGTCCAATCATTCCGCCCAGTATTCCCGTGATTATTTATGCGTTGATCACGACCAATGTTTCGGTTCCGGCCCTGTTTCTTGCGGGGATTATTCCCGGCATTTTGCTGGCGGTGGCACTTTCTATTTATGTGCGTATCTTCGCCAGTGGTTATGCCATACCACGCGAACGAATGAATTTTCGTGAAAAGCTTCGCGCACTTTGGAATGGTCTCGTTCCGATTTTCATGCCGGTTTTTGTTATTGGATCGATTCTGGCCGGGATTGTTACCCCTACCGAAGCCGCAAGCTTTGCAGTATTTTATGCACTGGTTGTCGGGCTGTTTGTGTTTCGTGAACTCAAACCGTCGGAACTGCCGGGCATTTTTGCAAATTCGATGCGTGATTCATCGAGCATTCTGATCATTATGGGTTCGGTTGCGGCGGCAAACTGGTTCATGACCTTTGCCGGTATTCCGCAGGCGGTCAGTTCATTCGTTCTGGGCTATGTCGATAGTCCGGCCATGTTCCTGATCCTGATCAATGTCATGTTGTTGGGTGTCGGGCTCGTGCTTGAAGGCATTGCCGCGATGCTGGTTCTGGTGCCGATCCTTCATCCGATTGCAATCAGTCTTGGCATCGATCCCACTCATTTCGGCATCGTTGTGATTTTTAACCTGATGATCGGCCTGATCACACCACCGATGGGTTTGTGCCTGTTCGTTGCCGACGGGGTCGCCAATGTTGGAATGGCCCGGATGATCAAATCAATCATGCCACTGTTCCTGGTGGAACTGGCGGTTTTGATCCTGATCACCTTCGTGCCGCAGCTCGTAACCTTTATGCCCAACCTGTTCGGATTTTAGGATTTCGCCCCATGTTGAAGCTCGGTCTTATTGGTAAAGGCATATCGCGTAGCCAGTCAGCGAGACTGCATGTCTTGCTTGGCCGGATGTGCGGAATTGAAGTGACCTATGATTATCTCGACAGTGAAAAGATCGCTGATTTCGATCTGATCGGGCAACTTACAACCTGTGCCAAGGCTGGTTATGCCGGGGTGAATGTTACCCATCCCTACAAAACCGAAGCCCGCAAGCTGATCCAGCGCCGTAAACGTCTGCCCGAAGCCCTTGGTGCGGTGAATACGGTGGTGTTCCGCGAAGATGGCTGGCGCGGGGACAATACCGACTATGTCGGTTTCATGCGCGGCTATCGCGGGCAGTTTGGCGATCAGGCACCGGGTACGGTTCTTCAGATGGGGGCCGGTGGCGTTGGCCTTGCCACGGCATTCGGGTTGCACGGGCTTGGTGCGGAGCGCATCCTTATCCATGATAAGGATGCTGATCGCGGCCATACGCTGGTTGCGACTCTAAAGGCGGGTGGGGCCAACGTTGCCTTTGTTGCCGAACCTGATCTTTCCGATGTGATCCGCAATGCTGATGGTTTGATCAATTGTACGCCGGTCGGTATGAACCAGTATCCGGGCAGTCCGATTGATGCCGCCTTGCTGGGCGGACAGAGATGGGCGTTTGACGCGGTTTATACTCCGGTTGAAACCGCGTTTCTTCATTCCGCGCAAAAGGCGGGGCTTTCTGTCATGACCGGCTTTGAACTGTTCTTTTTTCAGGGTATTGAAGCATTCGAGGTTTTCAGTGGCGCGCAGATCGATGGGGATGCCGCCCGGATCGAATATTTCAATGCCTATCCCGAGGCATTGACGGGGTAAGGGGAAAGTCCATGAGCAGCAGCACAGTTGCCGAGACCGTTTATAACGAAATTCGCGATGACATTCTGTATGGCGAACTCCAGCCGGGCGTGAAGCTAAAGCTTGATGCACTGCGTGATCGTTATAATGCCGGTGTCAATACGCTCCGCGAAGTGCTGAACCGTCTTGTTGCGTCGGGATTTGTTTTTGTCGAAGGCCAGAAAGGCTTTCGGGTTGTCGAAACGTCGCCCTCGAATTTCAAGGAACTGACCGCGATGCGGTTGCTGCTTGAAACCAACGGGCTTGCGAAATCGATTGATGCCGGGGATGTTGAGTGGGAAGGCCGCGTTGCCGCCGCCCATCACAAGCTTTCGGCCATTGAAAAACGGATGCTGACCGAAGACAGCCGCGAACTGACCGTCCGTTGGAGCCAGTATGATCGCGAATTTCATCAGGCGCTGATCTCGGCCTGCGGATCAGATCTGCATATGCGCATGCATCGTGAAATCTTTGACCAGTTCCGCCGCTATGTGGTGATCGAGCTGAAAACGCATGGTTTCCGTGCCGAAGACATCATCGATGAACATCGTAGCATTTGCGATCTGGCGCTGGCGCGCGACAAGAATGCCGCACTGGCAAAACTGACCGACCACATTGAAACCTATCGGCGCCGTTCTAAGGACTGATCGCATGATCTTGCCGGGGGGATTGTTCCGCCCGGACGTCCTTCCGAACCTGTGCGCCGTGATGCCCACGATCATCCCGGAGGGATAAAATGCTGACTTCCATCGCGACCGTTTCGCTATCGGGCGATCTTCAGGAAAAACTCGATGCCATTGCCGCTGCGGGTTTTGACGGGGTCGAGATTTTTGAAAATGATCTGCTGAC
>CBIHMD010000161.1:0-6247 GCA_966210655.1 uncultured Thalassospira sp. | reverse complement strand
GATCAGCCGCGCACGGCGCGCACCATTGAGTTGCCCGGACCTGTGACGATTTCCTATTTGCCCTATGCCCGTGATCTTACGCGGCAGGTGCGCGATGCGCGGTCACGCGGTCATGAGGTCATGCTTCATATGCCGATGGAGCCGTCTTCTGCGTCTATTGATCCGGGGCCACATGCCTTGCGGGCAAGTTATGACCGGGAAAAGATCCTTGGCGAGATGACCTGGATGCTGGATCAGTTTGATGGTTATGTCGGTGTGAACAACCATATGGGCAGCAAGTTTACATCCGATCCGGAACGCATGCAGATCGTGATGGAGGTGATGAAATCACGCGGGCTTTTGTTCCTTGATTCGAAAACCAGTGCCAAGTCGGTCGGATTTTCGATGGCGCGGCAATATGATGTGCCAGCCCTTGAACGTGACGTATTCATTGATGACGCCGATGATGCCACCAAAATTGCCGAAATGCTGGCACGGACCGAAAAGGTCGCCACCCATCAGGGATTTGCGATTGCGATTGGTCATCCGCGCGACCTGACGCTGGAAGCTCTGCATAAATGGATTCCGGCGATTCAGGCCAAGGGGTTTGTCCTGGTGCCGGTCACCGATATTCTGCGACGAACAAGTTCGAGTGCGACAGGTTGATTAAGCAAAAGGCCCGCAAATGACGCGGGCCTTTTTGTTGGATAACGGATTTTGGAGATGTCAGGCGAAACGATGGGCTTCGCGGGCGGCGGCCATCAATGCGCCTGCCTTATTCTGGCATTCCTTGTGTTCGAGTTCCGGTTTGCTGTCGACGACGATGCCAGCACCTGCCTGAATATGGATCTGTTCGTCCTTGATGACGGCAGTACGGAGCGCGATGCAGGTATCCATTGATCCATCGGCAGAGATATAGCCGATACATCCGGCGTAAATGCCGCGACGAACCGATTCCAGTTCATCAATGATTTCCATGGCGCGGACCTTTGGCGCGCCCGATACCGTTCCGGCAGGGAAACCGGCCTTGAGCGCATCCATCGCGTCATATTTTTCGTCGATCTGACCGACCACGTTCGATACGATATGCATGACATGCGAATAATATTCGATTTTTTCGCGGTCGGTGACACGCACGGTACCCGGTTTGGCAACACGACCGACATCGTTGCGGCCAAGATCAAGCAGCATCAGATGTTCGGAGCGTTCCTTGGGATCATCCAGCAGGTCCTGGGCCATGACTTTATCGTCTTCGGGCGTGTGACCGCGCCGACGTGTTCCGGCAATCGGGCGGATGGTGACTTCGCCGTCGCGCAGACGGACAAGGATTTCCGGGCTGGCGCCGACAACCTGAAAGCCGCCGATATCCAGATAGAACATGAAAGGCGACGGATTGATCCGGCGCAGGGCGCGGTAAAACGCGAAGGGTGGCAATTGATATGGCAGGGTATAACGTTGTGACAGGACAACCTGAAAGATGTCGCCTGCGCGAATGTATTCCTTGGCCTGATCAACCATCTTGTGGAAACCGGCCTCGTCGACACTGACCTTTGGGTCGGGCAGAGTAGCGGGAACGGATTTGGACCGGCGATCCAGAAACAGGTTGCGCTGGAACTGCTGGACGACATCGTTCAGACGCGCACAGGCCAGATCATAGGCCGCGTTTGCATCAATCCCGTTTTCCGGTCGGACCGGTGTTACGACGGTGACGGTATCGGCGATGGTATCGAAACTTGCAGTGACTGTCGGGCGGATAAAGATGCCATCAGGGACGCCAAGTTCGTCCGGGTTGCTGTCGGGCAGCTTTTCCATCAGGCGCACGGTGTCATAGCCCATATAGCCGACAAGACCGGCACTCATGGGCGGCAGGTTGTCGGGCAGGGCGATGTGGCTTTCGGCGATCAGCTTTTTCAGGCTTTCAAGCGGTGCATCGGGTTCGGCTTCGAACGCATCGGCATTGGCAAGGGCGCGACGGTTCAGTTCGGCCTTCTGGCCAAAGCAGCGCCAGATCAGGTCGGGGCGCAGGCCTAAGAATGAATAGCGTCCACGAACGGCACCACCTTCGACAGATTCAAGCAGATAGGTGTTTGGCATGCCTTCGGCGATCTTGAGAAATGCCGAGACGGGCGTATCCAGATCAGCGGTCAGCGAGGTCCAGAGAACCTGCGAAATGCCGTTATCGTAGTTCTGCTTGAAACTGTTGAAATCCGGTTTGATTTCCATGGTCTGTCCGATGTGGGTTGGGCGATATGAAGCAGGGCGGAAGTTTAACGAAAAAGGGCGGCCCGATGAAAGGCCGCCCCATTTATGATCGGGATCAGTTTGCCGCGGTTTGCGGATAAAGACCGTTGATCACGCCGTTATTGACGCTGACCGAAATCTCGTCCTGCAGGTAATCAAGATACTGCGCAAGAATGTCTTCGTTCAGGGCCTGTTTCAGTTCGGTCACAACCGGATCGGCATCGCCTTCGGCAATGGTGGCGGCCTTGATCTGATCAAGTTTCAGAACCAGAACGTTTTCACCGGACTGAATTGCCTTTGCCTTGCCTTCGTCAAGGGTGAAGAGGGCGGCGGCAACGGCCGGTCTGACATTGTCCGCAAGGCCTTCGCCGGTGCGTTTGGTCAGACCGCTTTCTGCGATTTCGGTATTCTCGCTGGTTGCGAGCGTTGCGACATCGGCATTCTGGTCGTTGATCGATGCGGCAAGCTGATCGGCCTTTTCAAGCATCAGGCGATTGCGTTCATCGGTTTTCCATGCCGCAA
The DNA here is from genome assembly GCA_966210655.1 of uncultured Thalassospira sp. Classification (GTDB taxonomy): domain Bacteria; phylum Pseudomonadota; class Alphaproteobacteria; order Rhodospirillales; family Thalassospiraceae; genus Thalassospira. Next base: position 3,505 of record CBIHMD010000161.1, on the reverse strand, counting down.
CGACGTCTTCGCGAACGTCTTCGAATGGACGCAGCGCCGACGGTGTTACTTCATCAACACGTGCGACATACCGAACACCGGTCGAGGTTTCTTCGAGGAAGCTTTCCTCGCCCTTGTCGAGTTCGAAAATCTTGGCGTTGATTTCGCCGCCATCAGTGATGTCGGTGCCCAGACCTTCGCCGCGAACAACGTCGTTCAGCTTGTAGGTTTTTGCGCCAACCGCATTGGCAGCTTCTTCAAGCGGGGTGCCTGCACCCAGTTCGTCGTCAAGTCTGGCAGCAAGGTCATAGATTGCGTCTTCGGCCTTGAACTGCTTGACGCCTTCTTCAACGTCGGCACGAACCTGATCAAGGGTTTCGGTGCGTTCGGGGGTGATGCTTGGCACGCGAATGATGTGCCAGCCAAGAGCGGTTTCGACCGGCTCGGAGAACCCGCCTTCCTCAAGACCGAAGGTCGCATCGCGCAGATCGGGCAGGATGTTGTCGGCGGTGAATTCACCAAGTTTCACAATCGACGGGTCCATGCCTGCATCTTCGGTTGCGACCGTCATGAAATCAGCACCGCCCTGAAGCGCCTTATAGGCTTCTTCGGCGCTTTCCTTTTCATTCGGGGCAAACAGGATCTGTTCGACAACGCGTTTTTCCGGGGTCTGGAATTCCGGCAGGCGATGGTTATATGCCTCGAGGATTTCGTCGTCGGTCACATCCATGTTTGCCGCCAGATCGGCAGACGAAAGGGTGACCAGGGTCACATTGCGGCTTTCCGGGGCGGTGAATTGCGGTGCATTTTCTTCGTGATATTTACGAAGCGTTGCGTCATCGGGTGTTTCGACATTGTCGAACTGCGATGCATTCAGGGCAAAGAAGCTGCCGCTGCGCTGTTCGTTGCGATAGGCGGCAATCTGCTGTGCCATGATGTCTGGTGTATTGACCGCACCGGCAAGGCTTCCGACAACCTGCTGGCCCATCATGTCGCCCCGAACGCCTTCGATGAATTCCGGTTCGGTATATCCGCTGGAATACAGCGCCTGAAGGAAACGTTCGCGGTCAAACTGGCCGGTGGTTTCGTTCTGGAAGCCGGGAGACGCAAAAATCGTATCGCGGACTTTTTCGTTGCTGATGCCGATGCCCATTTCCTGTGCGTTTTCACGCAGGATTTTTTGGGAGACCAGATTTTGAACCGTATTGTTCAAAAGGCCCATCTGGATGGCTTGCTGACGGTCGAAATTGGGACCGAAAACGCTGCGCATATTCTGGATGCTGCGCTGGAAGGCGCGGTCCAGTTCGGCGGGACTGATGTTTTGGCTGCCGATTTCTGCAACCTGGCGCGATGTGCCAAGGTTGAGCATCGACGCATTCAGGCCCCACCCGACGAAGCTGATTGCGATCACGCCAAGGATGACCTTGGCAAAGATTGATTTCGAAAAAGAGCGAATGCCAGCAAGCATATTAATAAGCCTAACAATTCGTGGTTTGGTGCCGATGACAATGCAGGTGACAGTGCATCGGCAGCGTTTCTTTTGTGTGTCGGGATATTATAAAATCCCGTCGCAATTGCCGCGCATCTTAATGGCGAGAGGTAAGGGCGGCAACAGCCGATTGCATTGACCTTGCCCGAAGTTCGGTTGACAGTGTTTTCCGGGGCTTGGCCGGGGCAAAGTCGCGTGCTAAAACCCGCGTTGAACCGTGTTTGTAACAATACGTGTCGGATCGGACCCCACATGGCAATGCCATAACCCGATCCATAACCCGTCGCAGCAAGAGGTAGATATACATATGTCACAGCGCCGTCCCCTGATCGCCGGAAACTGGAAAATGAACTGCCTGCGTACCGACGGGCTTGCTCTTGCGCGTGGATTGTCTGATCGCGCCAAAGCCAAGGGTGATCTGGCATGTGATATTCTGGTCTGTCCGCCTGCAACCCTGATTTCCGATGTGGCTGGCGTTACCAACGGCAGTGCGGTCAAAGTGGGCGGGCAGGATTGCCATATTGCGGTTTCGGGTGCGCATACCGGTGATATTGCCGCCCCGATGCTGGCCGATATCGGGGCAAGCCATGTTCTTGTCGGGCATTCCGAACGTCGTGCGGATCACGGGGAAAGTTCGACGGTTATCCGTCAGAAAACAATGGCGGCCCATGATGCCGGTCTGATCGCGGTTGTCTGCGTTGGCGAGACCGAGCAGGAACGCGATCTTGGCGCGACGGTGGCCGTGGTCAATGGCCAGATTGCGGTGTCGGTTCCTGATGAGGCGACGGCGGAAAATACGGTCATTGCCTATGAGCCGGTTTGGGCGATTGGCACCGGACGGACTGCAAGTGTTGACGAAGTTGCCGAAGTCCATGCTGCAATTCGTGCAGAGCTGACGGCACGATTTGATGATGGTGACAAATTCAGAATTCTGTATGGTGGTTCGGTCAAGCCGTCCAACGCTGCGGAATTGCTGTCTGTGCCCGATGTTGACGGCGCACTGGTTGGCGGGGCGAGCCTCAAGGTTGACGATTTTTGGCAAATTATTGAAAGTTGCGCCTAGCCAACTGTCATAAAACACGTTAAATACGCATCAAATTTTTGCCCGATCCGGCCATAATCATGTTCGGATCGGAAGTTTTAGGACAAGAGTTTCGAGACCATGCAAACTGTCATTCTGGTAATTCACCTTCTTCTTGCGCTTGGCATGATTGCCGTCATTCTCGTACAGCGCAGCGAGGGCGGTGGGCTTGGTATCGGCGGAAGCGGCGGCGGTGGCGGCGGCGGTAATTTCGGCGTCATGAGTTCGCGCAGTGCTGCAAACCTTCTTACACGTACCACCGCGATTCTTGCCGGGGCTTTCATGATTACGAGCCTCGCGCTGGCATTGTTGTCCAACACTCATACCCTGCCGACATCCATACTGGATCAGGCACCGGCCCCGGCAGCTGAACAACAGCCCGCCGAGGACACCGGACCGGCGGCTCCAACCCGCTAAAAAACAAACCGACGACCAGAGGCGGCAAACTTGCCGCCTCAATTTTTGATTGTTGTATTCCCCGGTTCGTGATGCACTGAGCGGCATCGAACTGCGGCGTTTTGCTTTGAGATGAGGCAAAGACATGACCCGTTATATCTTTATCACCGGTGGCGTTGTTTCTTCGTTGGGCAAGGGCCTGGCGTCTGCTGCTTTGGGGGCCTCGCTTCAGGCGCGCGGATTTACAGTCCGCCTGCGCAAGCTTGATCCGTATATCAACGTCGATCCGGGCACCATGAGCCCGTATCAGCACGGCGAATGCTATGTGACCGAAGACGGGGCAGAGACCGACCTTGATCTTGGTCACTATGAACGTTTTACCGGCGTTTCGTCGCGCCGTTCGGATAACGTGACCACCGGCCGTATTTATTCCAGCGTGATTGCGCGTGAACGTCGCGGCGATTATCTGGGCGGCACCCTTCGCCTAGGACAGTACGAGACCTATCGTGTCGACGGATCCCGGGCGGCGATCAACGCCGTGCAGTGGGCCGCCGTGGAGG
>CBIHMD010000160.1:0-6343 GCA_966210655.1 uncultured Thalassospira sp. | reverse complement strand
ACTGATACCACCCTGATTGATTTCGTGTCTGACCTGCGTGCGCCCACCCCGACCGGGGCTGCGGAAAAGGCAGTTCCGGTGCGGCTTGATCTTATCGGGCAGGTCGAGGAAGACGGCCTTCGTCTGGCCCAAGCCGTCCGTCGGCTTGGCGTGGAAAAACGCACCGCCCTTGAAAGCCTTGCGCGTGGTCTTGGCGATCCGCGCCGGATGCTTGAAGAACGCAGCCAGACCCTTGATAACTGGTCGGATCGACTGCCACGTGCCGCAGGCAGTATTTTACAGCAGGCGCGTGCGCGCCTGAACGAAGCCGGGGCACGGCTGGTCAGTCCGCGCGAACAGCTTTCGGAAAAACGCGGGCGGTTGGAAAATGCCGGGTTGCGGCTGGACGGGGCGATCAAGTCCGCGTTCCAGATGCAAAAAGCCCGCCTTGATCAGGCGGCCGCCGGACTGCGCCCGGCAAATGCCAAACGTGATATCGCACGCGACCGCAAACAGATCGACGATCTGGCCGGTCGGATGCAGGCGGCGGTTAAAAATATCCTGAACCGAGAAGCCGAAGGACTGGCGCGTTATGACCGTCTTCTGGAAAGCTATTCCTATCGCAATGTTCTGAAACGCGGTTTTGCTGTCGTGCGCGGTGCAGACGAAAGTTTGATCGGCTGGGCGTCGGATCTGATTGCCGGGAAGGGTTACATTCTGGAAATGCAGGACGGACGTTCCGATGTGACCGCAGGGCCATCTTCATCGGGCAAGCCGGGACCTGCATCGCCGCCGCCGGACGCCGATAATACTGCCACTACATCCTCATCCTCATCCACTGCCACGGTCGCGCCGAAATCCGCGTCCAAACCGAAACCGGTCCGGAAAAAAGACCCGGCCCCCAAAGATGATGACAGGCAAGGGAGCCTTTTGTGATGCGTTTCGGAACGACCACGTTTCTGGCAACAACCGGTTTGATCGTATCGTGTTTCGGTGCAATCGCGGCCGAGCCGACCTATGAGGGCCAGTTTGTTCAGGGCGGCATCGTGTTCGGGCAGACCGAACCCGGTGGCAGTATCCTTCTGGATGGCAAGGCCATTGATACGATTGGCCCGTACGGGGCGTTTATCCTTGGCTTTCCTCGCGATTACGAGGGCCCCGCCAAGCTGACCCTGCGCAAGGCTGATGGGGCAATCGAAGAATACGCCTATGACATCGGGGATCGCGAATTTGATATCCAGCGGATTGATGGCCTGCCGCCCAAAATGGTGACACCGGATCCAAAGGTTATGGAGCGGATCAAGGATGATTCGCGTCAGGCCCGCGAAGCACGTGTCGAAAGATTTACCCAGGAATTTTACAAGAACGGCTTTATCTGGCCGGTTTTGGGGCCGATCAGCGGTGTTTACGGATCGCAACGCATCTTAAATGGTGAACCACGCGCCCCACATTGGGGAGTAGACATCGCCGTTCCGACCGGAACACAGGTTGTGGCCCCGGCTGACGGGATTGTGACGCTGGCGCACTCTGATATGTATTTTTCCGGGGCGACCCTGTTCATTGATCACGGGCTTGGCATGGTTTCGGCGTTTTTGCATCTGTCGGAAATCGATGTGAAAGTTGGTGATGTGGTTCGTCAGGGTGATCCTATCGCCAAGGTCGGTGCAACCGGCCGGGCAACCGGGCCGCATCTGGACTGGCGGGTTAATGTCGGGGATGCGCGTGTTGACGCGGCCCTTCTTGTGCCGACGATGGAAGACGCACAAAAGGCCGCAAAGGCAAAGGCCAGCAATTGACGATGGATAACCAATAGGGAACGTCTGCCATGAAAAAGCACGGAGCCGTCGCCGCAGGACATGATGTCACAGCACGCGCGGCTGCCGATGTACTTGAGGCAGGCGGCAATGCCTTTGACGCGGTGACCGCCGCGATGTGGACGGCGTGTGTCGCGGAACCGGTTCTGGCGTCGCTTGGCGGGGGCGGGTTTGTCATGACCCGTCCGGCGGGAAAACCGCCAAGGCTTTATGATTTCTTTGTCGAAACCCCGCTTGCCAAACGCCCGCGTGAAGAGCTTGAATTTGAAAGCCGGTTTGCGACATTTGCCGGTGGCGTCACCCAGGAATTTCACGGCGGATACGGTTCGGTTGCAACGCCGGGCGTGGTTGCCGGTATTTTCAAACTTCATGACGATCTTGGATCGTTGCCGATGGCGATGCTGGCGGAACCCGCAATTACCGCCGCACGCGACGGGATCAGACTGGATGCGTTTCAGCGATATGTCATGGGGATTGTGACGCCGCTTCTGGCGTTTTCTTCTGATAGCCGGGCGGTTTTTGGGGCGCCGGGACATCAGGCCGAAGACGGGTTTGAACTGTTGGGCGAGGGCGATCTTCATCATCAGTCCGATATGGCCGATAGCATTGAATATTTGCTGCGGACCGGTGCCGATGGTTTTTATCACGGCGATCTTGGTCATGCACTTGTGACCGAATGCCGGGAATATGGTGGCTATCTTACGGGCGCTGATTTGGCGGCATACCGGGTTCTGGTCCGCGATCCGCTTTTGATCGCCGGGCGCAACGGGCGATTTGTTTTAAATCCGCCACCTGCATCGGGCGGGGTTCTGGTCGGGTTCGGGCTTAAGCTTGCGCGCGAAATAGAACTCGGGTCGTTTGGTTCGGCCCGTCATCTTGAAGCGATTTCGCGCATTCTTCATGCCACGGGACTGGCGCGCAGCGAATATGGCGCAAGCCCCGCAATCCTTGCCGACGAATTCTGCGAATCCTACCGGTCGATGATTGGCGAACGCCCACTTAGCCAGAATGGCACGACCCATATTTCCGTGGTTGATGGCGATGGCAATCTTGCCGCCGCGACAATTTCGAACGGGTCCTGCTCCGGGCGGATGGTGCCGGGCACCGGGATCATGCTCAACAATATGCTGGGCGAGGCCGATCTGTCGCCTGATGGGTTCCATCACTGGCCATGCGGTGTGCGGATGACATCGATGATGACCCCGGCCCTCTATCTGGCGACCAATGGCGATGCGATTGCACTGGGGTCTGGCGGGTCAAACCGCATCCGTTCCACCATGTTGCAGGTGATGGTGAATATCGATGCCTATGACATGACCCTGCATGGGGCGGTGGCGGCACCGCGACTTCATGTCGAAGACAGTCTTCTGTCGGTCGAACCGGGATTTGACGGATCGCTTCTGGATGGGCTGAGCCTGGAAGACCAGCAACGCTGGGATGCGGAGGACATGTTCTTTGGCGGTGTTCACGCCGCCAAGGTCAGTGGCGATAGAAAGAAGTTCAATGCAGTGGGCGATGCCCGGCGCAATGGTTATCAGGTGGTGATTGCCGATCTGTAATCCGGTTTGAACCGACGACCTAACGCGGAATTTCGTCAGCAGGGCGGACGTCCAGCAACGGTGACGCATCTATATTTTCCGCATTCATCATCGTGGCGACCCGCTGCATGGATGACAGAAGCTGCGTCTTTTCCCAGTCGGGCAGGGCATCGAACTGCGATATGAATTCTTCATGCAGCATGGTGGGGGCTGCTTTCAGAACATTCTGACCTGCCTCTGTCAGAACCGTATTGACCACACGTTTGTCCGTGGTGCTGCGTCGGCGTTCTGCCAGCCCGCGCTGTTCAAGGCGGTTCAGGATTGTGGTAACCGTTGCCTGACTAAGTGACACATGATTGGAAATGCGGCGTACCGTGACATTCTGCAATTCGTCAATCGCGCGCAGGACCATCACCTGCGGGATGGTCAGGCCACAGGCTTTCATCATTCGTTTGGAATGAAGATCGGTTGCGCGGATGATCTGCCGCAACGCGACCAGAATGTCCTGCCAATAGGCCTGTTTCATGGTGTTTCCCGTGGGTGATATATTCGAAATTATTCGGTAACGGGCTTTGCCCGCTTTATCAACGCAATTTGTTGCATGACAAAGGGGGGGCGGATTAATTGCCCCGAATGCGCCGCATGGCAAAAAAGATCATCGCAAAGATGGCGATCAGGATAAGGGTAACACCGGCGATCAACAGGGCCTGCTTGAGCCGCAGATCATATTCCTGTTTACGTTCGACATAGGCGATGGCCTGTCGTCTCAGTTGATCCATCTCGGGCGTGATATCGAAGCTTGCGCGATACATTTTGGCCCCGGCACGAGACAGAAGATCGTTGGTTTTATTAAGCCGTTCATTGAACATCGCAAAACGTTCTTCGGTCGCGGCCAGATCGTCAAGCGGGTTGTCTTCTTCGTCTTGTTCGTTACTGCGGACGATCGAAAGTTTGGTCCGGGTTAGATTATCTCCGCCCTCGTGCAGACAGTCGGACAAGGATTTCTTTTCAGCATTTCTGCCGCATTCAATCTGGCGGTCGCCAAACTGTTCGAGCGCATTCTGCAGATGTGTTTGCAATTGTTGATCAAGTTCGGCAATCCGCAGACGCACCTGCTTGGAGCTGTCTTCGATCTTGCCGACATCCCCTTCAAGAGCAAAGGATGGCCAGACGGCAAACACCGAAGCAACAAGGATCAGGATAAGGGGGACGACGAAGCGCAGCAAAAAGGACATTTCCCTGACGGTGACGTTCTTTGAATTGTCAGTCTGGGGCATGGTCGTTCCGATTCAGTTAACGACCATGCTATCGGAGAGACATGTCATTTCGGCCAGCGTTTGTGCAGCCATAGCCATTGTTCGGGGCGCTCGCGGATCCAGCTTTCCATGATCGCATTAACCTCGGTCATGATGCGGAGGATATCGGCATCGCGGTCTTCGGTCGGGGCAATTTTGAGTGCCGGATAAAATGTCATCCGGAAACTGGCACCACCCAGCCGTTCAACCCTGACCGGTATTACCGGGCAATCATATTTCAGGGCGAATTGCGCCAGCGCCGGGGCCGTCATGGCATCGCGGCCAAAAAAGGGAACGGCAATACCGTTATTGAGTTTCTGATCGACCAGCATTGCGGCGTGGCCGCCCTTTTTCAGGAAGGATGCATATTTCCGTGCGCCCTGCGATCCCTTTGGCACCAGTTCGCCACGAAATCCTTTGCGAACACTCTTGAAAAGTTTGTAGACCCAGGGGTTATCGGGGGCGCGGTAAATGGTCATCATATCCATATCCAGCGCATCACTGATTTTGGTCGAAACTTCCCAGTTTCCGATATGGCCGGTAAAGAACAGGCCCGGTTTGTTATCGGACTTGGTCGCCAAACCGTTTTCAAGTCCAACAATTTCAAGGCGGGGGCTTCCGCAGACAAGCTTTGGAAGGTGGGGGATTTCTGCGACACTGCGGCCGAGATTTTCCCACATACCGGCTATGATGGTTTCGATTTCTGCGGCAGACTTTTCCGGAAAGGCCTTAACCAGATTGTTTCGGGCTTTCCTGCTTTGACCAAGCTTCGGGCCAATCGTGCGTAAAAGGCAGCCACCGATTTTTGATGCAAGATCAATCGGCATGATCCGGAAAAAGCCAAACAGAAAATAGGCTCCCAATCCCTGCAAGGGATGAGAAACATATTTCTGGCGTGCTTGGTAAAAGGCACTGCGTTCAGGCATCGGACAATACCGCCGTAATTATTTTTTCCAGCTGGTCCGGGGCTTCGAATTCCAGCACGATATCAAGTGTACGTATATCGTTACGTGCCGCAACAGGCAGGCGCATCAGGTCTTTTTCCGTCGTCACCAGTTCTGCGTTTAATGACGCAGCCCTTTGACGCAGATCCGCCAATTCATGCGGGCGAAATGGATGATGATCGGCAAAATCGACAGTCGCAACAATATCGGCACCGACTGCGCGCAGACTATCATGGAATTTGGCCGGGCGGGCAATGCCGGCAAAGGCAAGAACCCTGCGACCTGCAAAGTCGGCACCATTGCAGGGCACCACACGGGCGCGCAGAACCGGAACAGACGCAGGCAGGTTTTTCAGAAACGGTGGATTGCCATCGCCGATCAGAATGATCGCACGAACTTTGGCCAACCCCTGTTCAAGGGTTTCGCGCATCGGGCCCGCCGGAATGATACGACCGTTTCCTATCCCGAAAACGCTGTCAACAACGGCAAAGCTGCAATCCTTGATCAATGACGGATTTTGCAGTCCGTCATCCAGAATGATGGCCTCGGCCCCGGCATTTCTGGCCGTTTCGGCACCCATGCCCCGATCCCGCGAAATCCATGTCGGTGCCGTTCGCGCCAGAAGCAGCGGCTCGTCACCAACATCGGATGCTGCGTCCTGCATCGGATCGACACGGTGCGGGCCGGTTTCCTTACCACCATATCCACGGCTCAGGAACTGGGCGGAAATGCCCATTTTGTGCAGTGTATGATAAAGCGCGATTGCGGTTGGC
>CBIHMD010000159.1:0-6353 GCA_966210655.1 uncultured Thalassospira sp. | reverse complement strand
GCGGTTTCGGCACCGGCACAAAGCCCGGCGGAAATTGTGGCGGAAAAACCGGCAAGCCCGGCACCTGCCCCAACATCCTCACCGGCATCAGCCCCGGCAACGGCAACGGAGAAATCCGTGCCGAAACCCGCCGCCAAAAAACCGGCACCGAAAGCCGAAAAGGCACCCGAGCCTGTGGCGAGCGAACCGGTTGCTGCCGAACCGGCGAAGGATGAAAAACCCAAGTCGAAGAAACGCGGCTGGTGGAGCCTTGGTCGTTAAGATCAGGACCCGGTAAAATCAAAAAGGGCTGCCGAATGTTTTCGGCAGCCTTTTTTCGTTACAGCCTGCGTGAAATGAGAGCGGCTTATCGCTGCCAGTTCTTCAATGCCTTGACCGCGCCAAGCATGGTGGCTTCGCTGTGCGCGAACGAGAAGCGGACATAATGTTTGCCGCGCAGACGATCAAAATCGGTGCCGGGCGTGGTCGCGACACCGGTTTCGTCAAGCATGCGACGGCAAAACGCCTCGCTATCAGATGTCAGATCACGGACATCGGCATACAGATAAAACGCCCCATCCGCCGGAGCGAATTTGGTGAAACCCGCAGAAGGCAATTCATTTAGCAGAATTTCACGATTGCGCGCATAGGCCGCGACATTGGCCTGCAATTCGTCCTCGCAATCAAACGCCGCAACGGCAGCGATCTGCGACAATGCCGGGGCAGAAATAAACAGGTTCTGTTGCAGGCATTCAACCGCCCGCATCAGATCAGGCGGCACCACCGCCCAGCCCAAACGCCAGCCCGTCATCGAGAAATATTTCGAGAAACTGTTGATGATGATCGCATCATCCCCGAATTCAAGTGCGGTGCATTCCCGGACATCGCCAAATGAAATGCCCTGATAAATCTCGTCACTGATCAGGCGAATACCATTTTCCCGGCAATAGGTTGCCAGTTCACGGTAGGTTTCGACATCGATCATGCTGCCCGCCGGGTTGGACGGGCTGGCGACGATCAGGCCGTCAATCGGATCATCAAGATCGCGCAGCATGGCAACGGTCGGCTGATAATGGCTTTCGGGGCCCGCAGGCAGATTGACGGTATCAATGCCAAGTGCCGTCAGGATGTTGTGATAGGCCGGATAGCCCGGTGCCGCCATTGCGACACGATCACCGGCATCAAAGGCCGCCAGAAACGCCAGTACGAAGATCGAGGACGAACCACTGGCAACGCAGATGCGTGACGGATCGACCGGCGTGTTGAATTTGCGCTGATAATGACCGGCAATGGCTTCACGCAGGGGATCGATCCCCATCGCATTGGTATAACCGATCAGATCGTTATCAAGGGCGCGTGCCGCGGCCTCGCGGACCTTGCGCGGGGCTGGTGTGCCGGGTTGCCCGACTTCAAGGTGAAAGACGGCCTTGCCATCGGTCTCGCGCGCGTTGGCGGCACGCATGACATCCATGACGATAAAGGGCGAAATAGCGCCGCGACGCGATTGTTTCAAAGCCATTTGCGGAGTCCTGACTTGCAACTGAAAAATCGGGGCAGGAAAACCTGCCCCGATGAAATGCCTGTAAAGGGTGACTTACTGCGTGCCGGCCATGCCGCCGCCCGCAGGGTCGGCGAAGAACTGGCAGCTTTCGGGATGAGGCGGGATCCCTTCAAGGCAACGCACGATATTGACCGCCGGTTTGCCAGCCGAATTCATCGGAACATTGGCAGCCGCACCCTTTTCGATCAGGTCTTCGGCCATGGTCGCAATCTGTTTGGTCGCCCCTGCCGGGGTGCCGGTTCCGGCGATGCCATAATAATATTCCCAGACAAACGGGTTGACCATAAGGGCCGGGCCCATCAGCGGGGTCTGGGCATAGCCCGCATCCCCGGCGGCAAGGTTAAGACCGAACGCATCGGCCCCAAGCCCCGCACCAAACGGCTTGTTCATCGTGGTCATGCAGGCAACCGCATTGGCCGCACGGTCCAGCACGACAAAGCCGCTGCGGCCTGTATTGGACTGAACGTTGCTGTCAGCAGCATCGATATCGGCCAGATAGCGGTTCAGGATCGCGCCAAGTTCCGTACCTGCGTCAATAACCGCACGCCCGGAATCCGAACGCGGCGGATAGGCCAGATACAGCGTTTCGTTACCAACCTTGACCTCGGTCGCGGATTTCCATTGCGGTTTGTAATCGCGCATGTCTTCGGCGGTCAGTGTACCACCGGCATTCTGCACGGCTGTTGCGATCTGGGCGCCAAGGGCACCGTTATAAAATTCGCCAGGTCCCTTGACCCGAAGGGATGTCAGAAGCGCACCGAGATTGACCGAGCGAATCCGGTCGCCGACCTGCAATGTATTGCCGTCGGGCATGAAAACATCGCGCAGGATCGGGCTTGCCTCGATACGGTCGCGATTGGCTTCGATGTCATCAACCATCGAACGCGATACCGGGGTACCAAGACGCGCATACTGTTCGGCGGCCGACAGAAGCTGCGGCCATTGCAGACGACCGTAACGCGCACTAAGCGCGTAAAGCCCGCGCGGCACGCCCGGAATGGTGGTTGCAATCTGGCTGTCGGCGGTGCGAGTCCCAGGGCGCGGCCAGAAATCAAGGACTTCGACCTTTTTCGATTCCCGCTCATGGACAACGCAAACCCCGCCGCCGCCAATACCGGCGACCGAGGATTTGGTTACCGTCATGGTCGCGTAAAGCGCAACAGCCGCATCGGCAGCCGTGCCACCAGCCGAAAGAACGTCGCGCGCGATGCGAACCGCACGAGGCTCGTCGGCGACGACGCCACCAAGGAAACCACTGACAGCCCCTATTTGGCCAAGATTTTCAGTATTATCGCTACTGCAAGCCGCAAGACCGGCAGTCATTGCGATTGCCGTCATGATCCGCCATGATGGCTTGCGCGTCGGCAACCTGTCCGCACGGGTCGGGTCGACATCGGATGAACGAGAACACGGAACGCACATTTTGCTCAGACGCATTATAACTCTCACTGCCATTTTCCTTGTTGCCCTGCCCAGCACAGTTTTTGCGCAGGGTCGTTCTTTTATCCGGGATACCGAGATTGAGGAAACCCTTCATCTCTATGCGACCCCGATATTCAAGGCTGCCGGGCTCGATCCGCGCGGCGTTGCAATCTATATCGTTTCGGACCCCAGCCTGAACGCATTCGTTGCTGGCGGCCAAAAGCTTTTTATCAATACTGGCCTCTTGTTGAAAGCCCAGACTCCCGAACAGGTTATGGGCGTGATGGCCCACGAAACCGGTCACATATCGGGCGGGCACCTTTCGCGTATTCATGATCAGCTTCGAAATGCCTCGGCGATATCGATTCTGTCAACCATCGTCGGTGTTGCCGCCGGTGTTGCCGCCGGCCGTGCCGATGTCGGCACAGCCGCCGTTCTTGGCGGTCAGAACGTGGCAGAACGCAATTTCCTGGCCTATTCGCGGACACAGGAAAGCAGTGCCGATCAGGCCGGGGTCAACTTCCTGACCGATGCGGGCATTTCATCGCGCGGTCTGATGGAATTCATGGAAACGCTTGAAGGTCAGGAATTGCTGAGTACTGCGCGTCAGGACCCGTATCTGCGCAGTCACCCGCTGACGACCGAACGTGTCGACTTCCTTGAAAACTATACCGCGAACTCGCCGTTAAAAGACGCCAAGGTTGACCCGGTTCTGTATGAACGCCATGATCGCATGCGTGCCAAGCTGTATGCATTTACCAACCATATCCAGCATACATTGCGCACCTATCCCGAAACCGACACCAGCATTTCGGGGCGCTATGCCCGTGCGATTGCCTATTACCGGGACTCGCAAATCGATCCGGCGATGAAGCTTATTGACGAGCTGATCGCCGAAGAACCGGAAAATCCATATTTCGAAGAACTTAAAGGCCAGGTCCTGCTGGAATTCGGCAAGGCCAAGGAAGCCACCGACCCGCTTCGCAAGTCAGTCGAGCTGTCCAATGGCGCGCCGTTGATCCGGCTGCTGCTGGCGCATGCGCTGATTGAAAGCGGCGATAACAGTGTCCTGCCGGAAGCCAAGGAAAACCTTTTGGGGGTTCTTTCGGTTGAACGCAGCAATGCGTCGGCATGGCGGTTCCGGGCAATTATCGAAAACCGTCTGGGCAACGAGGGCGAGGCGTCGCTTTCACAAGCGGAATACAGCCTTTTGACCGGAGACCGGGAAGCCGCGAAATATCACGCGGTTCAGGCCGACCGGAAACTTGAAAAAGGCACGGCCACCTGGCAGCGCGCACAAGACATCATTCGCGCGACCGATCCCGAAGGCCAGGACAATCGGAATTGATTGCCATCCTGTCGATGGTATCGCGCCGTATGGGCCTTGCCATCATGACATTGTTTTTGCTGAGCGGATGCGGATTGCCCGGTGCCGGGGTGAGCGTCGAGGGGGACCTGAAGCTTCTTTATGCCCCCTTCCCGCTGAACAACCCGCCCCGGTACTGGCATTATGCCGAACGCCCGGCAAAACTCGACAATGGCGAACAGTCAAAGGCAAACAGTCTTTACTGGGATGATATCGGCGGACGCATCGCCCTTGCCATGCGTCCGGCAATTGACAGTTTTGAACTGGGCCGTCGCACCAATATTTCGGTCCTTGCATCCCCCTATTTATCGTTCGACTGGTTGATGAACGCATCGGCACGCCCCGGCGATACCGAGCTTGTCCTTGGTTTCCGGGCGCAATCGCATGGCGATTGGGGCGAAAGCGATCTGGGTGCGGGTAAACCGCCCGTTGATCATGTGATCCGGCTTCCGATTGGCGGCGACATGACCGGTATCAAGGAATGGCAACGCGATTATTTCGATCTTTCGGCGCTGCATCGCCGTTATTGGCCGGACACAGATACCATCGATGTCCGTCTGGTATGGATCGGGATTGTCGCAACGCGCGATCAGGGCGCGGATGTGGCCGGTGTCACATATCTCTCGCATATTTTACTTTCCCGTTAGATACCCGTCTCGTATCAATTAGACAAAGAAATCAGGTCCTGCGCTATGCCAGCAACATCCGGGACAAAGACAACAAGGGATTTTCGATGAATTCGCACATGATCAAACGCCTTCTTGGCAGTGCCGCCATCATGCTTTCGTTGGGTTTTGCCACGAGTACCCCCGCACAGGCAGAAGAACTAAGCGATGCGCAGAAGGCCGAGATCGAAGGCGTGATCGAACAGTATCTGCTGGAAAACCCGGATGTTCTGCTGCGTGCAATCCAGAATGTTCAGGTCTGGCAGACCACCGAACAGGCCCGCCAGCAGGCCGAAGCCATTCAGCCGGTGTGGGATGCGCTGGTGGCCGACAGTTCGGTGCCATCGGTTGGCCCGCTTGATGCGCCGGTGACCGTGATCGAATTTTTCGATTATCATTGCGGTTATTGCAAACGCGCCTTTGACGGCGTGAAGGAACTTGCGGAAAATTCCGATGGCAAAATCCGCACCATGTTCGTTGAATTCCCGATCCTGCGCGAAGAAAGTGCCGATGCGGCACGTGCGGCACTGGCCGCAGCCAAGCAGGACAAATACATGGAAATTCACGCGGCCTTTATGGAAAACCGTGGCGTTCTTGACGAAGCACAGATCAACGAACTGGCCAAAAGCGTTGGCGTCGATGTCGAGCAGATGCGCAAGGACATGCAGTCGCCTGAAATCAACGGCATGTTGCAGCAATATTCCGCCATGGCGCGCAGCATCGGGGTCAATGGCACCCCTGCCTTCCTGATCAATGGCCAGATGGTATCGGGCGCGGATATGGAACGCGTCAATGCGCTGGTCAAAGCCGGGCTTGAAAAAGCATCCTGATTTTTGCGCCAAGGCGCTACTACGGATGCAGTCAAACCGTTACGCAGCCTGAATAAAACAAAAGCCCCGTTTCGATATCGAAACGGGGCTTTTTATCGGACGTTTATGCGATCAGATCAAACCGGCCAGCGGTGACGACGGATCGGCATATTTTTTCTTGGGCATGCGACCGGCAAGGAAGGATTCACGACCGGCGATGATCGCGTGTTTCATCGCGCGCGCCATGCGGATCGGGTCCCTGGCACCGGCGATTGCCGTATTCATCAGAACGCCGTCACAGCCAAGTTCCATGGCAAATGCCGCATCGGATGCGGTGCCGACACCGGCATCAACGATTACTGGCACATTGGCGTTTTCCTTGATCAGCGCGATATTGACCGGGTTGAGAATCCCCATGCCCGAACCGATCAGCGATCCCAGCGGCATGATCGCGACACAGCCCATTTCTTCGTGCATCTTGGCCTGTATGTGATCGTCGCTGCAATAAACCATCACGTCGAAACCATCCTTGATGAGTGCTTCGGCGGCCT
>CBIHMD010000158.1:0-6360 GCA_966210655.1 uncultured Thalassospira sp. | reverse complement strand
CTGAAAACACCAACGCCCAGGTGCGCGGGCTTGCAGAAGCTTCCCAGAAGATCGGTGATGTGGTCGGGTTAATCAGCGATATTGCCTCACAAACCAACCTTCTGGCGTTGAACGCGACGATCGAAGCTGCTCGGGCGGGTGAGGCAGGGAAAGGTTTTGCTGTTGTCGCCGCCGAGGTCAAAAATCTTGCCAATGCAACGTCAAAGGCAACAGAGGAAATTACTACACAGATTACTGGAATTCAGACGGAAACAGAAGGTGCGGTGGTCGCGATTGATTCCATCGGTAGTACGATTGCCGAAATCAGTGAAATCGCTGCAACGATTGCAAGTGCAGTCGAGGAGCAGGGGGCTGCTACCGAAGAAATTACCCGAAATGTTCAACAAGCATCTGCTGGAACAAGCGAGGTCACGGAAAACATTCACGGAGTTAACGAAGCTGCAACATCAACCGGTGCCGCCGCCGAACAAGTTTTGAATGCGTCGGGCGAACTGTCCGAGCAGGCTGAAACCCTGCGATTAAAGGTTGAGGCGTTCCTGAGTGCAGTCAAGGCAGCCTAGTCTGTCTTCTTTGGCTTGAATTGCATCAAAATACAGGGGCCGTCGCCGGTTTCATATTCGGTATCACCGCTGAAACCGGCGGCTTCGTAACTTTTGCGGGCCCGGATATTTTTCGGGTCCGGATCAATCGCGACCAAGGGGGCGCCGCGATCAATCAGCATTTGCGCCAATAATCGCAGGAACATCTTCCCGTGGCCGCACCCCATCATGTCGGGTACACCGATAAAGGCATCAATGCAGCGCGTCCCTTTGGGCAAATGAGCAAAATGGGGTTGGGGCCACTGATGGGCGTCATAATGCTGGGCAAAGGCAAAGGGGCGATTGCGATACGATACAATCAACGTCGCCATTTCCGGCAGTTCGATGTCTTCGGTGATCAGTTCAATCTGCTCAGCAGGATCCCCCCACCAACGCGCTACTTCCGGCACACGCAGCCAGCGCCGTATCATGGGTAAATCATTGGGGAGGGCCCGCCGGAAACGATATGTCTCGGCGGTGGCCATGGCGATCAGGCCCCGACAGTGTCGCGTTTTGCGGCAAGCGCCAGATTGGCCTTCGATCCGGACTGACGACCGATTTTTCCGGTGATCCAGCTACCGGTTTCGGCAAGCTTTTCAAGATCGATACCGGTGTCGATGCCCAAGCCATTCAGCATATAGACGACATCTTCGGTGGCGACATTGCCGCTTGCGCCCTTGGCATAAGGGCAGCCACCAAGCCCGGCGACGGAGCTGTCAATCGTTGCAATCCCCATCTGCAGAACGGCAAGAAGGTTTGCCAATGCCTGACCGTATGTATCATGGAAATGGGCGGCAAGTTTTTCGATGGCAACATGATTTGCAACGGCATCAATCATCGCTTGTGCCTTGCCCGGCGTGCCGGTGCCGATGGTGTCGCCAAGGCTGATTTCATAAGCGCCCATGTCAATCAGGGCCTTTGCGACGTCGGCGACTTTTTGCGGGGAAATCTCGCCCTCGTACGGGCAGCCAAGAACGCAGGAAACATACCCGCGCACGGCGATGTTGGCGTCATTTGCTGCGGCGACTACCGGGCGGAACCGGTCAAGGCTTTCAGCTATCGAACAATTGATGTTCTTCTGAGAAAAGCTTTCCGATGCAGCCCCAAAAACCGCAACTTCGGTGGCACCTACCTCAATGGCGGCTTCTAGGCCTTTCAGATTGGGGGCAAGAACCGGATAGGTGACGCCCGGTTTGCGCGAAATGCGGGCCATGACGTCGGATGCATCGGCCATTTGCGGGACCCATTTCGGGCTGACAAAGGCGGTGGCTTCGATGACCGAAAGACCTGCATCGCAAAGGCGATGGATCAGCTCGACCTTGATGTCGGTCGATACCATGGTCTTTTCGTTCTGCAATCCGTCACGCGGACCGACTTCGACGATCTTGACCCGTTCTGGCAGAGCAGAAAGGCGGGGCATTCTAATCGGCCTCCTCAATGGCGATCAATTCGGCGCCATCATCAACCTGATCGCCAACAGCAAAGAATATCTCGCGGACCGTGCCCGAAACCGGTGCTGAAATGGTGTGTTCCATTTTCATTGCTTCCATCACAACAAGCTTGTCGCCTGCCACAACAGATTGCCCCGGTTCGGCCAGCACGGCAATGATTTTACCGGGCATAGGTGCGGTTAATCCGCCGCCGGTACCTTCATGGCCGCCCGCGGCGGCAACCGGATCAAAAATCTCCAACCGGTCAGATCGTCCATCGCGGAAAATCGTCAGTCGATTACCATCGCGAAGAACACTTGCACGTTTGCGTACCTTATCAAGTGTTGCGCGAATGGCTCCATCACCGGCGAATTCGGCATTCGCCGTAACCGAACTGCCGTCTGGCATATCAATGACATAGCCATGCGCGCGGTAATGCACCCTGATTTTCAGTTCTGCCCCGTCATGGCGCAGGATCAGATTATGATGGTTATCATCATTCATCCGCCATCCCGACGTGCTGTGCCACGGGGAATAGGGATCGCTGCTTTGTGCGGCATGGTGTTTGGCCTCGGCATCACGATGCATCAGGATATCAAGTGCGGCAAAGGCCAATGCGTCATTATCAGGCGCTGCCGGGGCAGGAATCAGATCGTCAAGATAATGACCGATGAAACCGGTTTCGACTTCACCGCGCACGAAGGCCGGATGGCGCGCAATATTGGCAAGGAAGCCGGTATTGGTTGTCACACCGACAATCTGCACGTCATTAAGCGCCGTTGCCATCCGTCGCAGTGCCGATGTGCGATCCGTATCCCAGGTGATCAGCTTTGCGATCATCGGGTCATAATGAATGGAAACCTCGCCGCCTTCGTAAACGCCGGTATCGATCCGGACATGATCATTGGCCGCAGGCATACGCATATGCACAAGCTTGCCCGTCGCGGGCAGGAAATCATTATGCGGGTCTTCGGCATACAGGCGAATTTCGAAGGCATGGCCGTTAATGGTCAGTTCTTCCTGTGCCTTGGGCAACTTTTCACCGTCGGCAACACGTAACTGCCATTCAACAAGATCTTCGCCAGTGATCATCTCTGTCACCGGATGTTCTACCTGAAGGCGCGTGTTCATTTCCATGAAATAGAACGCACCCGACGCATCAAGCAGGAATTCAACCGTGCCAGCCCCCTGATAGCCAATCGCCTTGGCAGCATCGACGGCGGCCTTGCCCATCTCGGCGCGAAGATCTTCGGGCATATTCGGGGCAGGGGCTTCTTCAATTACCTTCTGGTGACGGCGTTGCAGTGAACAGTCGCGTTCAAACAGGTAAGCCGCATTGCCATGGCTGTCGGCAAAGACCTGAATTTCAACATGGCGCGGTTTGACGATCAGTTTTTCAATCAGGCAATGATCATCTCCGAAACTACTGGCGGCTTCACGTTTGCAACTGACAAGGGCATCCTTGAAATCGGCGGTTTTTTCAACCGCACGCATGCCTTTGCCGCCACCACCTGCCGATGCCTTGATCAGGACCGGATAACCGATCTTGTCGGCTTCTGCGGCCAGAAGGTCCGGGTCCTGATCTTCGCCGTGATAGCCCGGCACCAGCGGCACGCCAGCCTTGCCCATGATTTTCTTGGCTTCGGATTTCGACCCCATCGCACGGATCGCACTTGCCGGCGGGCCGACAAAGACACAGCCGACTTTTTCCAGCGCATCGGCAAAACCGGCATTTTCCGACAAAAAGCCATAACCCGGATGAACTGCATCAGCACCGGATTGCGTAATGACTTCAAGCAAACGATCAATGTGCAGATAGCTGTCTTTCGGAGCGGGGCCGCCGATGTGATATGCTTCGTCGGCGCGTTTGACGTGCAGGGCATTGGCATCCGCATCGGAATAAACAGCAACGGTCTGGATGCCCATGCGGCGTGCGGTTTCAATCACGCGGCAGGCAATTTCACCACGGTTGGCGATCAGTATTTTGCGCGGCATGATTAATTCTCACTCCACTTCGCGGGGCGTTTTTCAAGAAATGCGCTGACACCTTCACGGCCTTCGGCACTTGCGCGCTGATCGGCAATGCGTTGTGCGGTATCGTCAATGACATCATCGTCAATCGGCTTGTTGACAACAGCATAAATCAGCGATTTTGCTGCATCCATTGCACCCGGGCCATTGGCCAGCAACAGCTTTGCCATTGCATCACCCCGCGCGGTCAGATCGTCACCTGAAACAATTTCATGTACCAATCCGATGGCATGGGCGGTCGCGGCATCAAAACGTTCCGCCGTCAGAAAATAGCGACGCGCCTGTGACACACCGATGGCCTCAACGACATAGGGTGAAATTACCGCCGGGATTAGGCCCAGTCTGACCTCTGACAGGCAGAAACTGGCACGATCCGACGCAATTACGATGTCACAACATGCTGCCAATCCAACACCGCCGCCAAAGGCCGCCCCGTTGATAAGCCCGATGGTCGGTTTGCTGCAGAAATTAAGCGTCTTCATCAACCGCGCCAATGCACGTGAATCGGCCAGGTTTTCCGCATGGCTGTATCCGGCCATACGTTTCATCCAGTTAAGGTCGGCACCAGCCGAAAAGCTTTTGCCTGCCCCGGTCAGGATCACCACGCGTACCGCCGGATCGGCATTCAGCGCGTCCAGCTTGGCCGTCAAATCACCAATCAGGACATCGTCAAACGCGTTGTGGATTTCCGGGCGGTTCAGTGTGATGCGGGCAACGCCCGACGTGCAGATCTTGCACATCACGGCATTGGTTGACGGATTAGTGTTATCGATGTTTACATTGTTCATGCCAGCCTCACATCCGGAACACGCCAAAGCGCGTTTCCTCGACCGGTTTGTTGAGTGCCGCCGAAAGGCCAAGGCCAAGAACCATGCGCGTGTCCGCCGGATCAATGACCCCGTCATCCCAGAGTCGCGCAGACGCGTAATAGGGATGTCCCTGTTCTTCATACTGGTCGCGGATCGGGCCTTTGAAGGCTTCCTGTTCTTCGACGGGCCATGTTTCACCGCGTTTTTCCTGCGCGTCGGCGCGGATTTGGGTCAAAACGTTTGCCGCCTGTTCCCCGCCCATGACTGAAATGCGGGCATTTGGCCACATCCACAGGAAGCGGGGGCTATAAGCGCGGCCGCACATGCCATAATTGCCTGCGCCAAATGATCCGCCGATCAGGACGGTAAATTTGGGAAGCTTGGCGGTCGCAACTGCGGTTACGAGCTTCGCGCCATCCTTGGCAATCCCGCCGCTTTCATATTTGCGGCCAATCATAAAGCCGGTGATGTTTTGCAAGAACACCAGTGGAATACCGCGCTGGCAGCACAGTTCTATGAAATGCGCGCCTTTAAGCGCACTTTCGGAAAACAGGATGCCGTTATTGGCAATGATCCCGACCGGATAGCCGAAAATGCGGGCAAAGCCGGTGACCAGTGTCGTGCCATACTGGGCCTTGAATTCATCGAAGTCTGATCCGTCAACAATGCGGGCAATGACTTCGCGCACGTCATAGGGTTTTTTGGAATCGCTTGGAATGATGCCGTAAATCTCGCGCGGGTCGTATGCCGGGTCGCGCGGCGTGGTCTGGGTCAAACCGGGATTTTTTATCCAGTTCAGGTTCTTGACGATATTGCGCGCTATTGATAATGCGTGGGCATCGTCCTGCGCATAATGATCGGTCACGCCCGATGTTTTACAATGAACATCCGCACCGCCAAGGTCTTCGGCTGAAACGACTTCGCCGGTTGCCGCCTTCACTAGGGGCGGACCACCCAAAAAGATCGTGCCCTGTTTACGAACGATAATGCTTTCATCGGACATGGCCGGCACATAGGCACCGCCCGCCGTACAGGACCCCATGACAACCGCGATTTGCGGAATGCCTTTGGAAGACATGGTTGCCTGATTGAAAAAGATGCGTCCGAAATGGTCGCGGTCGGGGAAAACATCATCCTGACGTGGCAGGTTTGCCCCGCCGCTATCGACCAGATAAATACAGGGCAGGTTGTTTTCGAGCGCAATTTCCTGCGCGCGAAGATGCTTTTTTACGGTCATCGGGTAATAAGAGCCACCCTTTACCGTGGCATCATTGGCGACGATGACGCATTCAATGCCTGAAACCCGGCCTATCCCGGTAATGATGCCAGCAGCAGGAACATCTTCATCCTCATACATGCCATAAGCGGCAAGCTGGGAAAGTTCGAGGAACGGAGACCCGATATCCAGCAATTGACGGATACGTTCGCGGGGCAAAAGTTTGCCGCGGCCAGTGTGGCGATCACGCGCGCGCTCGCCGCCGCCAAGTTTGATCTGCGTGATCTGATCACGAA
>CBIHMD010000157.1:0-6364 GCA_966210655.1 uncultured Thalassospira sp. | reverse complement strand
CCGCCAAAGCCGAAAATCATTTCATGCCCGTGCCAAAGAGACGGCGTGCCAAGCGATGGTGTTGGCACCCCATGCGCCATGCCCGCCACCCACCAGACCACGGCCACAACCGCAATCAGTCCGGCAAACAGAAACATCGGGCGAAATGCCCCGCTCCAGAACGGATGCGGCGCAGATGCGGGTTCTGATATCGAGATCGGCGTGGTTCTGGCATTCATGATGGCACCGTCAAACTAAGCTGGAATAGTTCCATCATAGGCCGTTGTTGTCTGCATGCTTTGATATTGCGCAATCGGTGAAAATATCCGGTTGGCCGTCATGCACCTGTCATATCGGCAAAATCCCGCAGGTTTTTGAGCAATAAGCCTTTTCTTCGCCATTTAACGCGCTAGATTAGGGAAAGCATTCAAGCACGGGCGGGCTTGCCGGTGCAGACCCCACACATGCCCGAAACATGACAGGAGCCTTTTTTCATGAAGATCACGTTTTCTGATCTCGCCATCCCGACCTCGGGCGCTGTGATCGCCTTTGCCACCGATGGCGGCGATCTGATGCCAAGTGCCGTGGCACTTGACGAGGCAACCGGCGGCGCACTTGCCAAGGCGATCAAGGGATCGACCTTCAAGGGGAAGGCAGGGCAAAGCCTGCAGCTTCTGGCACCGGCCAATACCGATCTTTCGCGCATCATCGTGTTCGGGATTGGCAAGGAAGCCGAATTTGACGTGATCGCCGCCCAGAAGCTTGGTGGTAATGTCACCGTGCGCGCGCTTTCGACCGGCGAAAAAGACGTCACCGTCCTGTTTGACATGGAAGGCATGGCCTGTGATTTCGCCACCGGTGCGATGCTGCGCGATTATCGTTTCGATAAATACCGCACCACCGAAACCAAGGAAGACAAACCGGTCCTGAAATCCATCGCGATTGCCGCGCGTGATCACAAGGAGGCGAAAAAAGAGTTCGACAGTGCCAAAAAGGTCGTCGAAGGCGTGTTCTTCACCCGCGATCTGGTGTCTGAGCCGGCCAATGTGCTGTATCCCGAAAGCTTCATGAAAGAAGTCAGCGCGCTTGAAAAGCTCGGTATCGAGATTGACGTGCTTGACGAAAAGGAAATGAAAAAGCTTGGCATGGGCGCGCTTCTGGGCGTGGCACAGGGTTCGGCGCACAAGCCTTACATGGTTGTCATGCGCTGGAACGGTGGCAAGAAAAAGGACGCACCGGTCGCGTTTGTTGGCAAGGGTGTGACGTTTGATACCGGCGGCATTTCGATCAAACCGGCTGCTGGCATGGAAGACATGAAATTCGATATGGGCGGGGCCGGTGTGGTTTCCGGCCTGATGAAGGCACTGGCCGGGCGCAAGGCCAAGGCCAATGTGGTCGGGATCATCGGCCTTGTTGAAAACATGCCATCCAGCACGGCACAGCGTCCGGGCGATGTTGTGACCTCCATGTCGGGTCAGACCATCGAAGTCATCAATACCGACGCCGAAGGCCGCCTTGTTCTGTGTGATGCCCTGACCTATGTGCAGGAAAAATACGATCCGAAACTGATCGTTGATCTGGCGACGCTTACCGGCGCGATCATCATCGCCCTTGGTCATGAAAATGCCGGGTTGTTTTCCAACAATGATGAATTGTCCACCCAGATCACCAATGCCGGTCTTGCGGTCAATGAAACCGTCTGGCGTCTGCCGCTGTCCAAGGCCTATGACAGCCAGATTAAATCCGACATTGCGGATATGAAAAACGTTGGTGGTCGTCCGGCCGGTTCCATCACCGCCGCCCAGTTCCTGCAACGCTTCATCACCAAGGATCGCCCGTGGGCGCATCTTGATATCGCCGCCATGGCCTGGGCGACGAAGGATAGCGAAGTCACGCCAAAAGGTGGCACCGGTTATGGCGTGCGCCTGCTTGATCGCTTTGTTGCTGATAACTATGAGTCCTGATTTCACGGCGGTTTGACGACAAATTTGCGGGGCAGGGTGACGATCACCTTGCCCCGTTTTCATGTTCGCGATAGAAATCGACCATGGCTGACATCTGGTTCTATCATCTGACCGCGTCCCCGCTGGAACGTGCATTGCCGACCCTGCTGTCCAAGACATTGGAGCGGGAAAAACGTGCTGTCGTCATGACCGGGACCGAGGAAAGGATCGAGGCGCTCAATACCCTGCTTTGGACCTATGACGCCGCAAGCTGGATGCCCCATGGATCGAAATCCGATGGTGATCCTCAAATGCAGCCGGTGTGGCTGACATCTGATGATGAAAATCCCAACGGGGCGCAATTCCTGTTCCTGACCGACCGCGCGATAAGCGAAAAAATCGCCGATTATGAACGTGTCATCATGCTGTTTGACGACCGCGATCATGAAGCGGTGACTGATGCCCGCACACGCTGGAAAGACTGGAAAGACGCCGGGCACAAGCTGTCTTACTGGCAGCAAACCCCGCAAGGTGTCTGGGAAAAAAAGGCCGAAAGCTGATCGGCTTTCGCTGTACTTACGGCGTGCCCGCCCCCGATGTCACATCCTCAAACAGGATTTCAACCAGCGCCTTGGTGACGTCATTCTGGCTTAGTTTCCCTTCTGCCATTTCATTGATCGCCGGGAAACTGTCCGCCGACAGGTCAAACAGTTTTGTCTGGATTTCCGATGCGCGAACCGGCCAGTCCGGATCAATTTGCGCCAGCCCCAGCAACATAGCACGCGCCATCTGATCGGCATTGCCGCTTTTGATCGCGTCCTGAACCTGTGGGATTTTCTTGGCCTCGGACACGGCAACGTCAAGTGTCGCCAGAAGGTCGGCCAGTGCCTTTGCCTGAATCTGAATATCGGTAACCGGATAGTTTTGCTCGATGTCGCGTAACGGCGTAACCGCGGTCGATGTGCCATAACTTGACAGATAGGCAATCATCCCGCCCAACTGCCAGCTTTCCCATTTTTTCCATGAACCGGCTTTCAGGTCATCGATCATCGGGGCGGCAATGGTGCCGTTATATTGGCGGAAAATCTGGTCAACCGCCTGTGGGGCCGGGCGGCCGGTCACGCGTGTTGCTTCCTGTATTGCAAGGTTCGCGATATCTTTCAGGGCCTGTTGATAGTCGCTTTGTGCAGTCATCGGAAAGCTCCCGTTTCATATGTCACGATATCACGCATCAACCGCTGTCCACCAGTTGGCATAGCGCGCATTGCCAAAGGCCGCCTGGCCGTTATAGGGCGCGCGCAGTTCGTTGGTGCCACAGTGAATTTCGCCAAGTGCAACGTGATAGTCATCCCAGTCATCAATGAAGTCGCAGGTGGGGCCATTGGCGATGGCAGCGATTTTCTGGCTCAAATCACGTTCAAAAAGATCATAACCGTGATTTACGGGATCTGTATTATCCTCAATCCACGGTCCGAATGGTTTGGGGATCATCAACCGGTCATTGCCGACAAACATATTGGGCATGTCACCGGTCAGGGCTCCGCACTGGAATCCACCCCGTTTGCCCGGATAGACGTTAAAGCCGTTATCCGGGCTTGCTCCGATGTTAATCTTTGAGTTGAATGCGGTGAATCCATTTAAGCTTCCACCGGGAATGAATATGACAGGTGCCTTGATGATATCCGTATCATCAAGGTCAAATGCCAGTTTCATCCTATCCACATTGCGTGTGATGACGGCCTCTACACCGTTGATGTTCCAGTTGCGTAATTGTTGATAGGTGTATGTGCCGCCTTTGGGATTGGCGAGCGGTGCCTGCGCATTGCCAAGGAAGTCATTAATGGTCGCACCGACATTAGTGGCGTCGATCTGGAGGCTTGTATAAACAAAGCTGGCAGTACCACCGTTCCATACAGCGCGATTTAAAACCCTTGCTGCACCATGCGCTCCCTGATTGGCCGTCATCACCTGATATGCTCCGGCCGGACTGGCAACCACAAGCTTCCACTTTTTGTATGGATTTCCCGGGTTTTCATCCGGGACAAATGTCATCATTTCATCGACATGACCAACTTCGAGCCAGTCGGTATCAAGAATGATTGGACGTTGCAGAACCTGCCGTTCCAGGAATGCGCGGGTACTAAGGTCTACTTGGTGATAGAAATTGTGACCATAATACACACGGCCCAAAGGGTAGTTGCGTGCAACTGCTGTCGCCGGTGCCTTGACCGGCGGGGTAAGAGAGATATTGCCTCCCGAATTGGCAGATGCGACAGCATCAAGGCTGCCTGCTGCCGGATAGACAATGCCGCTTGCTGCACTGTGCAATGTCTCGAAAACCCAGTTTTGCAGAGGGCGCCAGCGGTGGGTTTTAACAAATACATTTTGGATCTGGACACCGGCGCCATTACCTGGCCACGAGCTGTAACCTGATACGACAGTATCCCGCATCCAGCGATCATCGCCTGCGGCTACTGTTCCGTCGTTTGCCCATGCATTGTTATGCAAATAACGAATATTGACCTGATTGGCTGTTGCCGGGTTGCCTGTGTTCGTGGCGACTGCTGGATTATTAAGTCCTGCCGCAGTGTTTAAAGCTGTGCGAAAGGCCAGATTCCCGGCGGTTTGTGCTACAAACATGTCGGTGGCATCTTGCAAGTGATGATTGCCGACCCAGCGCGCGGCAACAATACGGTCACTGAGCCAGTAACTTGGTGTACCAGCGCCCGAAACTTCCGGCTGGATGACGTTTAAAGCAACGCGAGCATCACCGTTGGTGAAATTTATGCCCGCAAAGCGGACGGCCTCAATTGCGAACAGCTTTGAAGCACCGACCCTTCCTGTGGTGATCGCCGCACTGTCACCGGTTTCCGGGCCGATGATTTCAGCACTATTGTTCAGAACGCCATTAAAAATGCGGAAATGCTGTCGTACTGGTTCATCGCCAACAGATCGGAACAGCTGCAGCTCCAGCGCCCATGTGTCCGGTATAACCGGTGCCCCCGCATTCGGGCCAAGTGCATGTCGCCGGATTTCAAGTCGTGCCGTGCCGCTGGCAAGGTCATTGTTGCCATTTACCTGTCGGTCCTGATTGTCTGCATAACCGACTGCGGTATTGTTACCATCACGATTGCAATTAACCGGAATGATCGCACCAACACCCGCCACGCCATACGTGATTGCCGGTGGTGTCACCTGATTAAGGATGCCGGCATCATCCAGATTACCGTCACGATTGCGATCAGTATGAAGCGTGTACCAGATAACATCGAGATTCTTGGCATTGGTGGCATCGCCATTCACGACAATACCCGGCTCGTCTACCGGGACGAACCCGGCACCACTAACCTTCAGCCGCCACGTACCATTTGCAATATCAAAGACATGCGAAACCGCCATATTCGGCGTCAGTGTCAAATCCTGTGTCTGTTGCGGCTGGGTATCGCAGGTTAGCGAAACGCGCACCCGATCAAACGGATAAGGTCCGGCAGGGGCAGTAAGCTGGACGGTGTAATTTGCCATGGCGTCCTCAGCGGCTGGTGGGGGCAGGGGATGGGGTGTCATTCATCGCTGCGGCAATCATCAACCGTGCCTGAAGCGCATTGTTCAGAATGGCAATCCGGTCATCGATGGTGCCAAGTCCGGTATCTTTCAGGATCGCACTTGCCCACGGCTGGCTGGTAACGTCCGGGCCACCTGCGAACTGCACGGTGGCGTAATCGGTAATCCCGTCCGGCGTCTTTACGCCAAGTTTGATCGCCGCATCCCCGGCGGCCTTGCTGGCGACCGCCAGACTGTCGGCGTCATATCCGCTAACCGCATCGGGGATGGTGATCTGCAAATAACCGGGAAGGGACGCGATCACATCGTCAAGTGACGGCACCGGTGACGGGTTGGGGCCGGGGGATGGTGTCGGCGTCGGTGTGGGCTGCGGTTTCGGGCCACAGGGCGATGTCGGTAGGACAGAAACCGTCTGTGCTTCCTGTGCCATCAGTTTCGCAACCTCGTCGGCAAAGCGTTTCTCTGCCTGCAGGCGGCTGGCGGCACTCGCATCGAATTTCTGTTTGCTCATGATGCTCAGCGTCTTGAGGCGTTCGGTATCCTGCGCACCAAAAGCCGCCAGAAGATTACCGACCTGCGGGGCGGCATCGGCAATGCGTTGCGACAATGCCTTGGCGTCCTTGCCGCTGCCCGCCGCAATCAGGGCATCGCCATCACGCGCAAGGTTCTGATCGTTGCTGATCTGCGCATTCAGGCTTTCAAGCTGCTTTGCGGTGCGAATGTCGATCTTGCTGCCGGTGATGGTCACACTGGTCGGGTATTGCGCCAGCGTTCGGGCAAGGTCGCTGATCCTGTCGGCATAGGCCATTTGTCCGGTCCCGCTTTGGTGAAGACGTCCTATGACGCGCGCAGGCGGGGTTTGTGACGGGCGGGATTAATAC
>CBIHMD010000156.1:0-6374 GCA_966210655.1 uncultured Thalassospira sp. | reverse complement strand
CGCAAGCGTCGCGCGTGAGGAAAACAAAAGCTGAAAAGCTGGCCACGGGAATGATCCCGTTGATTTTCCCGGATCAACGCGCCCTTGCGCGGTAGGAGCTCTTTTTGACAAACCGTACCACATCGAAAATCCTGAATTTCACGCGGCCGTTCAGTCTGCGCGGGCTTGCGGAAGTTCTGCCCGCCGGAGCCTATAAGGTGATTACCGAAGAGATGCTTCCGGAAAACGTGACCTATCCGACCTATCAGTGGGTTTCGACCAAGATGCACCTGCATACCAATTCCGAGCGAACCGGCGATGCGCGGATGATGGATGTTGATCCCCGCGATCTTGAAGTCGCGCATCTGCGCGATCAGAACATGATTGATTCGCGCCCGCGGGTCGCGTTTTCAGCGCACAAATCCAACAACCGCGCCAAACGCGTTTTCTGATGATCAGGGGGCCCGGTCAGGAAAGCCTGACCGGCAAACCGGCCCGATCAATCAGACCGAAAACCCGTAATATTCCCATTCCGCCGCACTGACCTTGAGCGCCATATGTTCGTATTCGGCCTGCTTTATGCGGGTGAATGCGGTGTGGAAGCGGGGGCCAAGCGTGCGTTTGTTGAAATCGGACGCACCGAAGCGGTCAATGGCATCTAGCCAATGGCGCGGCAGGTCGTTCGGGGCTTTGTCATGGCCGATTTCATCGGTGCTTGGCTTGCCGGGATCGGTTTTGTTTTCGATGCCGTCAAGGGCCGCACCGAGTGTTACGGCGGCGACGAGATAGGGATTGGCATCAACGCCCGCGATGCGGTGTTCGAAATGCCGCGTCTTGCCCGGTGTGCCCGGCACACGCAGGGCCACGGTGCGGTTTTCAACACCCCAATCATCGGATGCCGGGGAATACATGGCCGATGCAAAGCGGCGCCATGAATTCATGAAGGGGGCGAGGATCAGCATGGTTTCGCCGATGGTGCCGCGAATGCCGCCGATGGCGTTGAGCATAAGGGGGCTCAAGCTCCCGTCCGGCTGATCGGCAAACAGGTTATTGCCGTTTTCATCGGCCAATGAGAGATGCAGGTGCATGCCCGAACCGGCTTCGTTGCCGAACGGTTTGGGCATGAAGACGGCTTCCATCCCGAAACGGCGTGCGCAGGTGCGGATCAGGCGTTTGGCGATGATGACATCATCGGCTGCGCGCATCAGATCGCGGTAGCGGATGGTCATTTCATACTGGCCCGGACCATATTCGGAAATCAGGGTTTCAAGCCGCAGATCAAGATGTTTGGCGCCCTCGTAAACCGCATCAAAAAGCGGCGACATTTCATCGATTTCATCGACCGACATGGTGTTGCGCAGCGATGACCGGCGTTTGGTCATCGCGTAGGATGCCGGGTGATAAAGCCCGCCCGCGTCGGCATTGCGGTCCACCAGATAGAATTCCAGTTCGAACGCGCCCATCGGGGCAAAGCCAAGCGCGTTGGCGCGGTTGACCTGAGTGAGGAACACGTTGCGTGGATCGACATCGTGCGGGGTTGCGTCCTCGTTATACATGCTGATCAGGAGCTGTCCCCGGCCCGTGTGGGGCAGGTAGCCCAGCGTTCCGGGTACTGGCCAGCACCGGCCATCGCCGCCGCCGCCGGTCTGCACCAACCCGCAATCATCAACATCCTCGCCCGTGACGTCCTGCCCGAAGATCGAGGTCGGAAGACCGCGCCCGGATTTATAGATCGAGGCCAGTTCATGACGGCGGATCATCTTGCCGCGTCCGATGCCGTGAAAATCGGTCAGGATGATGTCGATGGCCTCGACATCCGGGTATTTGGCAAGGAATGCCTCGGCCTCGGCGAGGGTGGAGCCGCTTGGCGATGAGGAGGCCGGGGTAACTGCATGGGACACGGGTGGAATTCCTGATGAGGGGCGGTTTCTGGTTTTAGCCCTGATAACGGCGGAAGAAATAGCGGTCCTGCGGGACGCCTTCGGGGAGCGGTTCGGCGATGGTGCCGGGCACGTCGATTTTCTGATCGGATGCGACAATTGCGCCCTTGATCAGGGATGGCGGCAGGGTTTTGCCGATGAAAGATGCGATTTTGGCATTGAGTTCCTCGTCCCCCGTGCCGACATCGGAATGAACCAGTGCGACCTTACCAGCAAAGCGTTCAACCGCCATTGGCAGGGTTTCAAAGATATCGCCCAGAAACAGGTGATCATCATCGGGGATGCATTTGGGATGGGCGGCGATTTGGCGGTCAAAGACAAAGATTTCGCGATCGGGCATGATTTCACGCAGGTGATCGAAGGTGCGGCCATTGCCAAGCCCGACTTCAAGAACAATGCCGTTATGGTCCTTGATCATTTCGGCGGCGGCATTCAGGCAGTCGCGCTGGGCCTGCAGGCGGCGGATGACGCTGTTAAGGCGGGACATTTATTCTTGTTCTCCGGGCGGTGAATGTGAAATCGCGATATCATCCGAAAGCGGCCCGGTGCAAGCAGGTTTAAGCCGCACCGGGGCGTAAGCCCTATCAGCCCTTGAAAACCGTGGCGTCAAAGGCCGGGACGCGGGCACGGAAGGCATCAAGCCATGTGACGAGGGCACCGTAAGTTTCACGCCATCTGCCATCAAAACGCAGGTCAAGATAGCCCAGCGCACAGGCAAGGGCGACATGGCCG
Organism: uncultured Thalassospira sp.; assembly: GCA_966210655.1. Taxonomy (GTDB): domain Bacteria; phylum Pseudomonadota; class Alphaproteobacteria; order Rhodospirillales; family Thalassospiraceae; genus Thalassospira. The sequence continues at coordinate 3,723 of CBIHMD010000156.1, read as the reverse complement.
ATGGTCAGATCACCGGCCAGTGACGGCGGGTTGGCTTCAAGGTGATCAAGGGCGCGTTTGACCTTGTCCGACTGATAGGCCAGCCAGTCGGCATGACGTTTTTCTTCGGGGCGCATACGGTTTTCATACACCTGAAGGATCGAGGCATCGACAATGCCATCGCCAAGCGCCTGAAGGGTCAGCGCCTCCCACCGTGCGTCGCTTTCGGTCGGGTGCAGGGTGATGCCATCGACCTGTGCGTCAAGATATTCGCAGATCACGCGGCTATCGAAAATCTTGCGGTCATCATCAAGGATCAGGATCGGGATTTTGCCAAGCGGGTTCTGTTTGCGCAGGGTGTCTTCCGGATCGTTGGTGTTGGACAACTCGATGGTCAGTTGATCGTAAATGCCAAGAATTTTGGCGACGATTTTGACCTTGCGGCCAAAGGGTGACGGGTCGCTGGAGCGCAGGATCATTGGGGTGCCTCGATATAATTCAACAGTTTGAACGCAGTGTAAGGGGGAAATGCCGTTTCGAAGAACCCCAAATTTTGCGATTGTGGAAATCCTACTGGGAAAGGGAGGTCAGCCCCGACGGTAATCAGGGGAATTGCCGGGCTCCATGACGGCCTCGCCCAGTCGGGCAAGGTGCAGTTCACGGGCAAGCCGGATGGAGGGCCGCAGGGCAAAACACATCGACCCGATGATGAAAAGCCACGTTCCGGCATGCATCAGGTCATCATAGAGAAACATGATGCTGCCGATGACAAACAGTACAGCCGCCAGCCAGTCGACCGAGGTATAGGCGATTTCATAGGCGCTATAGACCTGGCGGTGGCGTGAGGATGCGTCAAAGCGGCGGGTTCGGAAAAGCTTCATGGCGGACTCCCGTTTATGATGGGTTGCTTTGTCCGTAACGCATGAAGGCGGCAAACGTTCTTGAGAGATGTGAGCGGTAGCTTAGCGCCGCGCGCGGGGATGGGTCCCCTGATAGACGGCCATCAGGCGTTCGGTATCGACCGAGGTATAACGTTGGGTGGTCGAGAGCGATGCGTGGCCCAGCAGATCCTGAATGGTGCGCAGATCACCGCCACCGGCCAGAAGGTGAGTGGCGAAGGAATGGCGCATGGCGTGCGGGGTTGCGGTATCGGGCAGGTTCAGAAGGTCGCGGATTTTGCGCATTTCGCGTTGGGCGACCTGTGCGACCAGCCGCCCGCCACGTGCGCCGACAAAAAGCGGATCATTGCCATCGGGGGCATAGGGGCAGGAGCGGACATAATCATCAATCGCGTCGCGCACGATTTGCAGGACCGGGACAAGGCGCTGTTTGTTGCCTTTACCGGTGATGACCATCGAGTTGCCGGTCGGGCGTTGATTGGCGTTAAGGTCCAGTGCCTCGGATATGCGCAACCCGCAGCCATAAAGCAGGGTGAAAAGGGCGAGATTGCGTTTGGCAAGCCACGGTTCATCCTGCCACGCGCCGGCATTATCAAGGACGGCGATGGCGTCCTGCGGGCTGAGCGGTTTGGGAACCGATTGCGGCAGTTTCGGATTGCGGATCGAATTGACCGCAGCGTTCTGGCCGCGTCCGGTGCGATCAAGGAAGCGATAGAAATTGCGCAGCGACGATAGGGCGCGTGCGGTGGAGCTTTTGGCCATGCCATCCATGCTGCGCTGCGCCAGCCAGCTTCGGAAATCACGTGGGTTCAATTGCAAAAGCACGGCAATATCGGGTGTGTTTCCCTTGTGACCCCGGACAAAACCAAGGAAAGCATAGAGATCGGCAAGATAATTTTCGGTGGTGTGGTTCGATGCGCGGCGTTCGGCGGAAAGCCATTGCCGCCAGTCGGCAATGGCATCGCGGACGTCTTCGGGCAGGGTCAGGGCAGCAAGCCCCTTATTTATTGAGGCGCTGTCAGCCATCGGCGCACACCAAATTCGATCACGGAGGCCAGGAACATGATCAGGTCATTGGCCTGTGCCGGGCTGAAATAATCGGGTTCGGCCACCCCAAAGGCGACAAGCCCGACCGGATCGCCATAAAACGGCGCAACGCGAACAATGGCGGCAGAGCGGATATTATCGGCCTGCGGGCCAAAAATCGCCTCGTCCCCGGCATTGTCGGGCAGAAGCCAGACATCGTTTTCCTCGCCCAAGACCTGATCAACCGCCCCGGCGGTCAGACGACGGACACGGCCGCCGCAACGCGGCACGGGTGCGTCTTCACTTTCTTCAAAGCAAAGTGCGATGGCATCAAGATCAAGCAGTTCGGGGACAAGATCCTGCAGGGCTTCGACGAAAACCTCGAACCCGCGGGCATTGAGAAGGGCCAGAACCGCGCGATGGATGCGGCTTTGGGTTTCGAGGTTGGATTTGGAAATGTTGATCAGTTCGCTGGTCGCACCACGCAGCTTTTCGCGTTCATCGCGCAGGCGCGCAACGACATATTGCTGCATGTCGGCAACCCCGGAACCCAGTTCGCGCACCGGCATGTCGAGACTATCGAGAAGGTCCGGCCGGTTGGCAAAAAAGTCGGGATGTTCGGCGAGGTAGGCCGCGATGTCGTCGGCGCGCAATGCTGTCTTTTCCATCTGATCCGGTAATTTGCAGTGAAACGAAAAACCCGGCAGCCACAATGCGGGCTGCCGGGTTAAATGCGTGTTAAGGACCGGTGACAAAACCGATCAAAAGCCGGGTTTTCGACCTTAAGGGGTTAACCTTAGAGGATCGACTGGCCGGTTTTCGCCCAATCGGCAACAAAGGTTTCAAGGCCCTTGTCGGTCAGCGGGTGTTTGAACAACTGGCCGAGAACCTGCGGCGGGATGGTGACGACGTCGGCACCGAGACGGGCCGAATCGACAACATGCTGCGGGCCACGGGCGGACGCGACGAGGATTTCGGTCTGCCAGTTCGGGTAGTTGTTATAAACTTCGGCGATGTCGGCAATAAGCTGCATGCCATCAGACGAGATATCGTCAAGGCGACCAACGAACGGTGACACGAAGGTTGCGCCAGCCTTGGCGGCCAGAATGGCCTGACCGACCGAGAAGCAAAGTGTGACGTTGGTCTGGATGCCTTCGTCGGTGAAGGTACGGCAGGCTTTGAGCCCATCGGGGGTCAACGGCAGTTTGACGACGACATTGTCGGCGATTTTCGCAAGTTTGCGGCCTTCGGCGACCATGGTTTCGTAATCGGTCGCAGCAACTTCAGCGCTGACCGGGCCGTCAACCGCGTCACAGATTTCCTTGATCAGTTCGAGGAACGAACGGCCGGATTTTGCGACGAGCGACGGGTTGGTGGTCACGCCATCAACGAGGCCTGATTTGGCGAGTTCGCGGATTGCGTCGATGTCGGCGGTGTCGATGAAAAACTTCATTGGATTTCCTGCTCAGGAGCTTTTGAAGATCGTTGTTCGATGATGCGGTTAGCTGATAGGGTCCGGTTCCATTCAAATGACGGTACCAGACGCCCAGTGCTGTGGGACCGTTTTCTTTTGTGCCACAAGCCGGTTATGCATAATCATGCGACCAACCCAGAGGCATCCTGACGGGGTTTATAATATATGAGCGCCGCAAAGGCCATATCGGGAAATCTGTTTGATGATGATCCAGCCTTTCAGGTGACGACCCGGCAGGTAACGGGTGAAACGATCAGCGTTCTGCCGCCGCTGCCATTGGCGGGTCCGTATGATTATCTTGTCCCCGAAGGCCTGAACGTTCAGCCCGGCGACTTTGTCGTAATT
>CBIHMD010000155.1:0-6375 GCA_966210655.1 uncultured Thalassospira sp. | reverse complement strand
ACATTGCGCGATATGACCGAAACGCTTTGGGATCGCATGGATGCAATTGAACGCTTTGCTGCCGATGTGGCCCATGAAATCAAGAACCCGCTGACGTCGCTTCGCAGTGCGGTTGAAACCGCGACCCGCCTGAAAGACCCTGAACGCCAGCGCCGTCTGATGGAAATCATTGCCGAAGATGTCCAGCGCCTTGATCGACTGATCAGTGATATTTCGGATTATTCGCGTATGGATGCCGAATTGTCGCGTGCAGAGACCGAGGAGGTCGACCTGCGCGTGCTGTTGCAAACCCTGTGTGAGCTTTATAATGCTGACGCAGACGGCCCGCCGGTCAAGGCATCGGTGCCCGAAAACCTGATTGTGCCGGCCCTTGAAAGCCGGTTGGTGCAGGTGTTCCGTAATCTGATCTCAAACGCGATTACCTTTACCCCCGAAGGCGGATCGGTGCGGGTGCGCGCATGGCGTGACAAGGATCAGGCGGTGGTGACGATTGAGGATGACGGGCCCGGCATTCCGCCCGGCAAGGAAGAAGCGATTTTCAACCGGTTCTATACCGAACGTCCATCAGGCGAAAAATTCGGTCAGCATTCCGGTCTGGGGCTTTCGATTTCGAAACGCATTGCCGGTGCGCATAACGGTGATCTGACAGCAACGAACCGAATCCTCAATGGCGAGGTCAAAGGTGCGATCTTTACCCTGCGTTTGCCGCTTGAAGAAGGTGCGTAATCCGTCGAATGACAGGTAATTTCTATCCGTGAGGATAGGCCTGCATGTTTCACGTTTGACAAGCCCGGATGACCCGCGCATCGTTTTGCCCGATATGACACAAATCCATGCAAACTGTGTCGCGCTTGGTCCCTATGCGGTTTTGCTGCGCGGACCATCAGGCAGCGGCAAATCCAACCTTGCACTGCGGCTTGTCCGGGCTGGCGGGCGGCTTGTTTCCGATGACAGGACCGATCTTGTGGTACGTGATGGCAAACTGATTGCCAGTGCGCCGATACAGATTGCGCGATTGTGCGAAGTTCGCGGGATTGGTATCGTCCGCGGGCTTGCCCATCAGACGGCAGGCGATGTCCGGGTTCTGTTTGATCTGGTGACCGATCCGGCCGAGGTCGAACGGATGCCCGAACCGCGATCAGAAACGTTTTGTGGTATTTCGATTCCGTCCTGGAAAATCTGGCCATTCGATATGGCCGTCGATGCCAAGATTGAAGTAGCCTTGGCCTTGGCAACAGGTGAGATGCAACTCGAAACATGACCGATGCAAATGCAATAGGCCCGAAACAAACGGGTGATGGCACCGGCGACAATGCCGGGGATACCCGACTTGTGCTGGTGACGGGGGTTTCCGGTGCCGGTCGGACGACGTCGCTGAAAATTTTTGAGGATTTTGGTTTTGACGCGGTGGATAATCTGCCGTTGCGGTTACTTCCGGCTTTGCTGAGCGGGGGGACCGGCCTTGATCAGCCATTGGCGATTGGTCTTGATATCCGCACACGCGATTTTGGTGTCGACCAGTTTGTCGATATTGTCAGTGATTTGCGCAAGCAGCCCGGTGTTAATCCGATGGTGGTTTTTGTCGATGCGGAAACCGGTATCTTGCAGCGCCGCTTTACCGAAAGCAGACGTCCCCATCCATTGACACATGACCGGCCGCTCGTCGATGCGATTGAACATGAAAAACGCCTGATGGCGCCGATTGCGGCGACGGCGGACATGATTATCGATACCTCGCGGCTTAAATCGGCCGAGCTTCGCAAGATCCTTCAGGATCAGTTCGTGATTGGCGAAAAGGATGCGATGGCGGTCTTTGTCAAAAGCTTTTCGTTCCGTCAGGGTGTGCCCGGCGAAGCCGACCTTGTTTTTGACGTTCGTTTTCTGCGCAACCCGCATTATGATCCCGAGCTTCGTTTGCTGACCGGGCTTGATGACCGGGTTGGTGACTATATCGAAAAGGATCAGGATTTCGCCGGTTTCATGGATCGGTTAAAAGGCCTGATCGGCCCGGTTCTGCCGCGTTATGCGCAGGAAGGGAAAAGCTATCTGACCATCGCGATCGGTTGTACGGGCGGCCAGCATCGTTCCGTTTATATCGCGCGCATGCTAAACGACTGGATTGCCGGTCTGGGATATGATGTTCATCTCAGCCATCGGGATAAGCCAGATGAACCAAAACCGGGGGAGTGAATTGATGGAGAAAACTGCATGATCGGAATGGTGCTCGTCACCCATGGCGATCTCGCGAAGGAATTCGTGTCGGCCTTGCAGCATGTTGTCGGTGAACAGGAAAATATCGCCGCCGTATGCATCGGGCCGGACGACGACATGGAACAACGCCGTGCCGACATCCTTGCAAGTGTCGAGGCGGTTGATGATGGCAAGGGCGTTGTGCTGTTGACCGACATGTTTGGCGGAACACCGTCGAATCTGGCAATTTCCATCATGGAACAGGCCAATGTCGAAGTAATCGCAGGGGTTAATTTACCTTTGTTGATCAAACTGGCATCGGTTCGTATTGACGGCACACTGGCGCAGACGGTCAATGCAGCACAGGAAGCGGGCCGGAAATACATCAACGTGGCGTCGCGCCTGTTAAGCGGCGAAGAATAACAACAAAAACAGAAGGTCGGGCGATCGGGGATGGCCCGGATCTTTTGAAGGTTTGCCGACGGGGACTTAAGGTCGGGACTAAGGCGGGACAAATATGGCGCAGACGGAAAAGCGGATCGTAACCATTAGCAATCAACGCGGATTGCACGCGCGGGCAGCCGCAAAATTTGTTAAACTTGCCGGTGAATTCGAATCCCGGATCATGGTGCGTAATCGCGGAACAGAGGTTTCGGGCGTATCGATCATGGGGCTGATGATGCTTGCGGCATCGACCGGCACGGAAATCGAGATCGAGGCAGTCGGTCCCGATGCGAAAAAGGCGATTGATGCGCTTAACGAACTTGTCGATGCCAAGTTCGACGAAGAATAATACAAAGAATAAATAGGATTTCCGCACAGGCGGGGATCGGAATTTCTGGAAACAACAAGAACGAGTTGGCAGCAAACCAGGCTTGCAAGTTCCACCAAAAGACCAGACCACAATTGATGACCAATCGACGACCGGCCGCCGTGTGATCACGGGGCTCGGGGCATCGGGCGGGATTGTGATCGGTCGTGCTTTTGTCATGGACCGGCAATATGTCGATCTCAGTCGCGCGCGTATCGATGCGGCGGCCATCCCGACGGAAACCGAACGTTTGCATAAAGGCGTTTCGGAAAGCATCGAACAGCTTAAACGTCTGAAATCGCAATCAGCTAATGTTGGCGGGGCCGCATCCGAGGAACTCGGGTTCCTGCTGGATGCCTATGTTCATATGCTGACCCAGTCACGCCTCGTCCGTGGGGCCGAGGAGCTGATCCGGACGCGCAACATGAATGCGGTGCATGCGGTTAGCGAAGTGATCGACGCAATCGCCAGCCAGTTTTCCGGCATAGAGGACCGTTATATTGCCGCGCGCGCATCCGACATCCGCGAGGTCGGCCTGCGCCTGATGCGCTGCCTGATCGGGGAAACCGACCGGGCGTTTGAAACTGCGCCAAAGGGCGCGATCCTGATTGCCGAAGAAGTCAGCCCGGCCGATATGGCCCGCCTTCAGCCTGGACAGCTTTCGGCCTTTGTCACTGCCCTAGGCGGGGCGGAGGGTCATACCGCCATCATGGCCCGGTCACTTGGCATCCCCGCCGTTCTGGGGGCGGCGGACATCATTCGCGGGGTTTCTGGTGGCGACCTGATCATTGTCGATGGGGGGCGGGGAGAAGTCATCCTGCGTCCGACCGGGGATGACCTGGCCCATTATACCCAGCGCCGCGAAGACTGGCGGGCGGCACGTGCCAAACTGTCCAGTCTGCGCGATGTGCCATCGGCCACGCGCGACGGGGTCGAAATTGACCTGCATGCCAATATTGAATTGCCCATCGAATTGTCAGCAGCACTGGAAAACGGGGCGACCGGCATCGGACTTTTGCGCAGCGAGTTCATGTTCATGAACAAGGACTATCTGCCGGGCGAAGACGAACAATATGCTGAACTGGCCGATATTGTGACCCGGATGAATGGCAAGCCGGTCACGATCCGTACCCTTGATATCGGCGGTGAAAAGCTTGCGGTATCATTACAGGCAGAAATTGGTTCGGGCCCGAACCCGGCACTGGGATTGCGTGGTATTCGCCTGTCATTGCGTAAGCCCGAATTGCTTGAAACACAATTGGCGGCCATCCTGCGCGCGTCCCTGCATGGTCCGATCCGGGTGCTGATTCCGATGGTGGTCAGCGTTCATGAAATGAGCCGCGCGCGCCAGATTTACGAAGCAGTCGCAAGGCGCCTGCGCAAGGAAGGTCATGCCATCCCTGACGTTTTACCGCCACTGGGCGCGATGATCGAAATCCCGGCGGCCGCACTTGCGATTGATGCCTTGGCGCGAGAAAGCGATTTCTTTGCCATCGGCACCAACGATCTGACGCAATATACGCTGGCGATTGATCGTACCGACGATCAGGTGGCCGGGCTTTATGATCCGCTGCATCCATCGGTTTTGCGTCTGATCCGCGATGTGATCAAAACATCGCGCGAACGTGACATCCCGATCAGTGTTTGCGGCGAAATGGCCGGTGATCCGCGATATACGCCGCTTTTCCTTGGCTTCGGGTTGCGGAATCTGTCGATGTCATCGGTCAGTCTTTTGCCGGTCAAACAGCGTCTGCGCCGCCTTGATACCCGTAATACCGAACAGCAGGCAGCACGTGTGATGGAGCAGTGGGATTCCGCACGGATCGCCATGATGCTTGACGATTTCAACGATCTTGCCTGATCGGCAGTCATAGTCTCATATAAATCAATTGGTTATGAAGCAGCCTCGCGCGATGCGGGCGCTGCATCGCTATGCGTATTTTTTCGGCATTGAAAATTCATCAAAGAAAAGACTTGAAATCGATATAAAGAAATCTTTATATGTCTTCCATCGCGAGCGGGAAACCGCCGCACAGGAATTTTCGGGCGTATCTGCAAGATCCATGTGGTCGGCGGTTGCGCTGTTTTTGTTTGATTGGAGACGACATGTCGAACTTTACCGATTGCAAGGTCGCAGACATCTCGCTGGCCGCCTGGGGCCGCAAGGAAATCGCGATTGCCGAAACCGAGATGCCGGGCCTGATGGCGTTGCGCGAAGAATATGGCGCGGCCAAACCGCTTGCCGGCGCACGCATCGTCGGTTGCCTGCACATGACCATTCAGACTGCGGTTCTGATCGAAACCCTGACTGCACTTGGTGCTGAAGTTCGCTGGTCGTCGTGCAACATCTTCTCGACCCAGGATCAGGCTGCGGCAGCGATTGCGGCAACCGGTGTTCCTGTCTTTGCCTGGAAGGGCGAGACCGAGGAAGAATTCTGGTGGTGCATCGAGCAGACCATCACCGGCCCGAACGGCTGGAAACCGAACCTGATCCTTGATGATGGCGGCGATGTTACCCAGTTGATCCACGACAAGTATCCGGAACTTCTTGAAGACATCAAAGGTCTTTCCGAAGAAACCACCACCGGTGTGCATCGCCTGTATGAAATGGCGAAAAAAGGCACGCTCAAGGTTCCGGCGATCAACGTCAACGACTCGGTCACCAAATCTAAATTTGACAACCTGTATGGCTGCCGCGAGAGCCTGGTTGATGGCATCAAACGCGCAACCGACGTCATGGTTGCCGGCAAAATCGGTGTTGTTGCCGGTTTTGGTGATGTTGGCAAAGGTTCGGCTGCGTCGCTGCGCAGTCAGGGTGCCCGTGTTCTTGTGACCGAAATCGATCCGATCTGCGCGCTTCAGGCCGCAATGGAAGGTTACGAAGTCACCACCATGGAAGACGCTGCACCGGTTGGTGATATCTTTGTCACCACGACGGGCAACATCGACATCATCACGCTCGACCATATGCGTGCGATGAAAGACCGTGCAATCGTTTGCAACATCGGTCACTTCGATTCTGAAATCCAGATCGGTTCGCTGCGTAACTACAAGTGGGACAACGTCAAGCCGCAGGTAGACGAAGTCGAATTCCCGGATGGCAAACGTCTGATCGTTCTGGCCGAAGGCCGCCTTGTGAACCTTGGTTGCGCAACCGGTCATCCGAGCTTCGTGATGTCAGCATCCTTCACCAACCAGGTGCTGGCCCAGATCGAACTTTGGAAAAACCACGCCAACTACGAAAACAAGGTTTATGTCCTGCCGAAACACCTCGACGAGAAAGTTGCAGCCCTGCATCTCGACCGTCTTGGCGTGAAACTGACCAAGCTTTCGAACGAGCAGGCCGAATATATCGGCGTGCCGCAGGCTGGTCC
>CBIHMD010000154.1:0-6377 GCA_966210655.1 uncultured Thalassospira sp. | reverse complement strand
GCCTTACGACCCGCCGGGCCCAGACACTTGCCGATATCATCGATCTGTTTGCCGATCCCGACAGTGACCGAAAATCGGGTGATGACATTCTGGCCGAAATGGCAGCGACCAAGGGGATCGGCCCGTGGACGTTGAATTATTTTGGCCTGCGCGGGCTTGGTGACCCGGATGCCTTCCCGGCCGCCGACCTTGGCATTCTCAAAGCATCGGAAATCGGCGGTGGTCCGGCAAAGCCCAAGCCGCTTGAACAACATGCAGAACGCTGGCGACCGTGGCGTGCCTATGCCGCGCAATTTCTGTGGTCGGCACTTGAACAGGAACATCTGCCAAAGTCCCAGCCTAAGTCCAAGCCACCAAAGAAAGGGAAATGACCATGACAACCCGCATCGACATTGCCCGTTACAACAGCCAGATTGGCAAACTCAGCCTTGCGATGGTGGATGGCAAACTGGTGCATCTGGATTTCGAAAACAACGATGACCGCCTGCACACCATCCAGACGCGGCGCTTTAAAAATATCGACTGGCACGAAGGCGGCGTTGCCCCGAAATCGGTCACGGACTGGCTGGATGGTTACTTCGCCGGTCGCCTCATGCCCTTGCCGATGGATGATATCCGGATGATCGGCACCGATTTCCAGAAATCAGCTTGGAATGCCCTGATTGCCATACCCAGCGGTGAAAGCCGATCCTATGCCGGGCAGGCCGATATCCTTGGCAATCCCAAAGCGGTGCGGGCGGTGGCACGCGCCAATGCGCTGAACCCGGTATCGATCATCGTGCCGTGCCATCGGGTGATCGGATCGGATGGCACCCTGACCGGCTATGCCGGCGGGCTTGATCGCAAACGCTGGCTGCTGGATCACGAGGCGGCAATGGCTCGAAAACCCGACTATTCATCCTCGCCCGGAAGCTCCAGAACATAGTCCTGATAATAGTCGGGCGGCATCCCCGCTTCATACCGGGCTTCGTCGTTGAACGGCGGTTTAAGCGGCCCGCGGAAATGTTTGCGCAGCATGTCATGCCATGTCGTGTAATAGGGCAGGCCGCGCTGATCGCAGACATATTCATAATATTTCCGCCCCGCCGCGACATGGGCGATTTCATCATGGGCGATGATTTTAAGGATGCGCGCACTTTCGGTATCACCATGCGACAGCAGCCGCTCAATGGTCGGCGGGGTGGCATCAAGGCCGCGTGCCTCAAACACCATCGGAACGACGGCCAGACGTGGCAGAATGTCATAGGCCGTGTCCATCGATGTCTGCCACAGGCCATCATGGGCCGGCAAATCGCCATAGGCCGCATCCATTTCACCCAGGCGTTTGTTGATCATCTTGAAATGACGCGCCTCGTCATCGGCGACCTGAACCCAGGCATCATGAAAATGCTTGGGCATGTCGGCTTCGGGAAACCGCACGCAAAGGTCCCACGCCAGATCAATGGCATTAAGTTCGATATGGGCCAGCGCATGCAGAAGCCCGATGCGCCCCTGAACGCTGCCCTTTTTGCGCTTGGGCATTTTGTTGGGTGGCAGCAGTTCGGGCTTTGCCGGGCGTCCGGGGCGGTCCGGAAGATCGGTTGATCCCACCTCGGTGATCTCGCCATTGCGCCACATCGCCGCCATTTCGGCGGTGACATCAGCTTTTTCCGTGGCGTCCGCCGTCATAAGGGCGCGTTTGGCGGCTTCGGCAAGGGTAAGGCGGGACATGAGGCTTTTCCGGAACATGAAGGATTACCGGCATTCTGTGCCATGCGCAGGGTAACGGGTCAATCCCGGCATGGCATGTGCGACAAAATCCGGCACGAAAAAGGGCGACCGGAAAATCACGGTCGCCCTGTCAAAACGGTATGGTCTGTTGATCAGGTAATGTTAAAGCGCGCCAGTGCCTCGGCCAGGTCTTCGCCAAAGGCCGGGCCTTTGCGGATGATGGCCGTCCGGCAGGGCAGGTCCTGAAGCGACGGGTGGTTCGGCGCGTCCGATGTCAGAACCGCGGTTGGAATGCTGCGTGTTTTCGGCATGGCCTGAAGCGCGTTGGCAACATCAACACCGCCAAGTTCATCAATGGTTTTGGCAACAATGATGAAATCCGGGCGGGTTCGCACGGCAAGTTCAATCGCCTCGAACGAGCTTTGCGTGACCGAGCAGCGATAACCGCATGCCGCCAGTTCGCGTTCGACAATGGCGGACATGGAACGCTGCGGAATAACCAGAAGTGCTTCGACATTGGTTTTTTTCAGCCACGCCGGATCGATATCAGGGGCGCGTTTGGATGGCAGTTCACGCACGAATTCGGCGGAATCGGCACCGCCCCCGGTGACGTCGCCATCAAGCAACCCTTCGATCTTGTCGATAAAGGCCTGAATATCGGCAATCGCGTCTTCGGTCAGTTCGCGGCATGTCGTGGCATAATCGGCAAGACGATGGCTTGTCAGATTGACCAGCGGCGCATTGACCGACTTGCCCTTGTATCGAAGATTGAAAATCTCGCGCTGGATTGCTGTCAGGATCGCCGGATCAGCTTTGCTGCGCGCATTCTGAAGATGCACACCAATGCTGTTGACGATGTCGTTCGCTTCATCACGGAAATCGGCGAGCATCTGATCGTCGAGATCGATAACATTCTTGCTCATTATTATATCCTGCCTTGCCGGTTGCCCGGTCATTCGCCATACGCCAGGAAGTGCAAAATCGCTACACCCATAACTCCCATATCCGGATTCTTAGCCCGACAAACAAGGCAAGGCAATATATTGAATAAGCCTCCGGTTTATTAGGTTCTTGAAAACTATCTTCTTTTAACAGTTACAAAAAATGCAAAACCGGCCGGATTTTGGTCCGACCGGTCCTGTTCGTAAGGGCAGGGCTGGAAATTACAGCGCCTTGACGGCGGCAAGAACCTCGGCGACGTGGTTCTTGACCTTTACCTTGCGCCACACATTGCGGATCACGCCATCACCATCAATGACAAAGGTGCTGCGCTCGATTCCCATGAATTTTTTGCCATACATGCTTTTTTCCGTCCATGTGCCGTAATCCTCGCAGGTCGTGCTGTTTTCATCCGATGCGAGGATAAAGTTAAGGTCATGCTTGGCCTTGAACTTGTCATGACGATCCGCACTGTCCTTGGAAATGCCGATGATCTGGGCATTGACCGCGCTGAAATCGGGTTCGGCATCGCGAAACTCGCAGGATTCCGTGGTGCAGCCCGGCGTCATGTCCTTGGGATAGAAATAGATCACCACCGGTTTGCCTTTAAGGTCTGACAATTTAACCGATCCGCCGCCATCGGTCGGCAGGTCGAAATCGGGGGCCTTGTCACCAACATCAAGTGTCATTTCTTTATCCTTGTTCAAAGTGTCGCGTCCCTGACCGGCTTCGGAAAGCCATGTCAGGAAGTTTCGCCAAAATCTGCGTATCAAATTACAAAGCCTTATAAGCATTGCCAATTCATCCGGATCACTCTGGTCATTCCGAACGCGGCGGAAGTTTTTCTGCCGGTTGCGTGATCAGCCGGTCATAGACGGCCTTGATCCGCGTTGCGGTTTCATCAAGTTTGACCTGAAGCGCATCGAAATCATCGCACTGCCCGGCACGCGCGAGCATACGGCGTAAATCGGTGCTGGCATTTTGCGGTTCAAACGGCCCCTCGGTCGTCAGGCGCAGGATCGCCTGCAACGCCAGCCAGAACGACCCGGCATTGGCAAGGAATGCGGCTTCCTCGGCATCCAGAATGCCCGCACGGCCAAGGTTTTTGAACACCTCGCGCGTGGTCGGGGACAGGATTTCGGGATGGGTGTGCGCATGCGCCAGTTGCAGATATTGCGCAATGAATTCCAGATCAACCAGTCCGCCACGCCGCATCTTGATCGCCCAGGGATGATTATCGCCTTTGCCGGCATCCATGCGGTTGCGCATGTCATAAACATCGCGCAGCAGATCATCGGGATTGCGTTTTTTCTGCAAGACCGCATTGGTGGTTTCCATCACCCTGTCACACAGGGCCTGCGGGCCATAAACCGCACGAAGGCGCGTTAGTGCCATATGCTCCCACGTCCATGCTTCGTTAAGCTGATAGGTCTCGAAACTTTTGAAATGGGTGGCAAGCGGCCCCTTGTTGCCGCTGGGGCGCAGGCGAAGGTCGGTTTCAAACAGAACGCTTTCGGCGGTCGGTGCCGACAGGGCATTGATGTAACGCTGGCTCAGCCGGATGTAATAATGGCCGGGGCTAAGCGGCTTTTCGCCATTTGATTCCTCGGCATCCTCGGGCACTTCATAGACAAAGATCATATCAAGATCGGAACCGGGCGAAAGTTCCTGCCCGCCATGTTTGCCAAGCGCAAAGACGGCAAGTCCGCCGTCATCAAATTTGCCATGTTTTTGCGCAAAATCATCGGCAATGCGCGGGAAAAGCGCGCGAATGGCGACATCGGCCACATCGGCAAGCGCCCGGCCTGCCTGATGCGGGGTATGGCGGTTCTGGATGGTCTGGACATCGATGCGGAATTTCTGATCATTCGCCCAGCGTCGCGCGGTATCAAGCCAGTCTTCGACCATATCCTCGCGCGCAAGCCGGGTGTTAAGTTCATCCAGCATCGTGTCGGCATCAGGCAATTCATCGTGGAAGCCCGACATCAGGACATAATCAAGCACCCCGGCATTGCGTCCCAGGTATTTGGCCATGCGCGGGGCTGTGCCCGCGATCTGTGCCAGAAGTTCCAGCAATTCCGGATTTGCCGTCACCAGCGAGAAAAGCTGAACCCCCGCAGGCAGACCTTTCAGGAATTCGTCAAACGCCCGGAAAGCCATGTCCGGATTGGTAGTTTGCGACAATGCCTTTAACAGGGTTGGCATCAGTTCGGTCAGGATTTCACGCGCACGCCGCGACCGGGTGGCGCGATACCGCCCGTGATGCCATCCCCGCACCGTGACCGAAACATTGGTCGGGTTCTCGAACCCCATATGGCGCAAATTTTCAAGTGTTTCAGGATCATCTTCCGTACCGGTAAAGACAAGGTTGCCATCCGCTGCTGCAAGCGGGATATCGTCTTCGAACAATTCGGCATAATTGCTTTCGACCTTGCGCAGGTGATGCAAAAGATCGGCCTTGAAACCGTCAAGCGTGTCATAGCCAAGGAAGGTCGAAAGCGCATGCAACCCTTCCTCGGTTTCAGGCAGGGTCTGGGTCTGATGGTCATTTGTCATCTGCAAGCGATGTTCGACCGTGCGCAAAAACGCATAGGCCGCCAGCATTTCATCGCGCACCTGTTCGGACACCTGCCCGAATTTGGTCAGTTCGCGAAGCGCATCACAGGTCGCCTTGCAACGCAGCGCAACGGCTCGTCCGCCCCAGATCAATTGCTGCGTCTGGGCGAAAAATTCAATCTCGCGAATGCCGCCACGGCCAAGCTTGATGTTATGGCCGGGAATGACGACCTTGCTGCCGCCTTTATGGGCGTTGATCTGGCGTTTGATCGAATGAATATCCTGGATCGCAAGGAAATCAAGATGCTTGCGCCAGACATATGGGCGCAATATTTCAAGGAATATATCCCCTGATTTTTTGTCACCTGCAACGATGCGTGCCTTGATCATGGCCGCGCGTTCCCAGTTCTGCCCGACCGTCTCGTAATAGGTTTCGGCTGCCAGCATCGACAGGATCGGCGGGGTGGATGCCGGATCGGGGCGCAGGCGCAGATCGGTTCGGAAAACATATCCGTCGCCGGTGCGTTCTTCCATGATGCGGGTCACGTCGCGCACCATGCGCACAAGGTCCTGTTGCAGGCGGTCATGGTCGATATAGGTGACGACCTCGTGGTCATAAAGGAAAATCAGGTCGATATCGGATGAATAGTTAAGCTCCTTGGCGCCAAGCTTGCCCATGCCTATGGCAAAAATCCCGCAATCGCGCAGCGGATCGTCGGGATGGGGCAGGTCAAATTTGCGCTGCTTTGCCGTCGCCGAAAGACAATGGGCCAGTGCGAATTCAAGGGTCACTTCGGCTGTGGTGCTGATCGCACTGGTGATTTTATCAAGCGACCACGCCTTGCAGATATCGGCAATCGCAATCACAAGGGCCGCCCGGCGTTTTGCCTTGCGCACCATCATCATGGTTGTCGCCTGATCGGTTTGGGCGGCGTCCGAGCTTTTGCGCACCGGATCAAGGGCGGCGTCAAAGGCAACGTCAAGCCCCTGATCGAATGTCAGACAGATAATATCGGGATCGCGCAGACACAGATTGCCAAGATACGGGCTGTTGCCAAACATCGCCGCCAAAACATCGCGTTTCGGGCTGTTGGCCGCAATATCGCCAATCTGTTGTGCGAGATGCTCGAAAGCGGGGCTCAGCCCCTCCAGGACCTGATCGCGGCCCTGCA
>CBIHMD010000153.1:0-6388 GCA_966210655.1 uncultured Thalassospira sp. | reverse complement strand
GAGGCAGAAGCCATCCTGTTTCGCCTTGAACAAACACTCCTGCAAACCGAAACATTGCCGCTGAACCTGCTCGCCCCCAATCCTTTGCCGGATGATCCCGGCCCGGATAATCCGCAAACACCGGGCTGGTACAGCTATAACCGCCATTACGATTATCTGGCCTTTTCTGCTTTCTGGCTGCTGCGCACGACAATGGATACCCTACCGGAACCGGCACCAACCGCAGCCAAGGCCGATTTCCTTCTGATCAAGGACACAGGCCGTTATCACGCCCGCATGTGCCTGCTCGGAAAATCGTCTTATGATGTCACCCCCGCACCGGCCCTAATCACGAACAGCCAGATTTTCCTGCCACCAACGGGCGGTGAAGAAGACACACCAAGCCTTTACAACCCAGCATCACAACCGCTTCCGTCCTCTGCCAATCGCAAGGCTTACGGCATTTTCAAATCCGGAACCGCCAACCAAACCGCCGTAAATATCACATTCACGCTGGCGGGATGCCGCGGCCATCGTCGCATCACGTTTCAAGAGGACGAAATCATCATCACGGATCAGGTCGATACAGATGCCCCTTCGGACATATACCTGTTCCGCCTGCTGGTTCCCGCCGGTTTGGCCTTTGAAGAACCGGATGAAACCCAAATTGATTTCCCCGAATTGAACCTGCACCTGATCGCCGATCGTCCGATCCAAATTGCCGACGAAGGCCTGTTTGCCGTAACCGGTCCGGTCAGAACGATCTTTGTGCCAAACCAAAGCACCGCAACACTTCGTATTGCCTGGAGCCCCTCATGACCCATGATGATGCGATCACCGTGATCACCACAGTTCGAAATGGCGATGCCTTTCTGGCCCGCTATTTTGCCAATCTGTCGGATATTCTTCGTCTGCAGGATTGCGCCATCCTTGTCGATGATGGCTCGGCAAATCCGGTAAAACTTCCGAACGGATCAAAGCGAATCCAACTTATCAGGAGCAACCCGATCGGCAGGGGGGCTGCGCTTAATCTCGCCATTTCACATGCCCAAACCAACCTGATTGCCATTCAGGATATCGACGATCTGTCTCATTCTGACCGACTCCCAATCCAAGCCAACATTTTACGCACCCATCCGGGTGTGCTCGCCTTCACCAAAGGACAAGAAGCACAAGTAAAAACCGGAAGCGATCAATGGCATGAAATACCCGCCGTGCGGCTTTATCGCAGCAATCCACTGCACCATTCATCTTTGGCTTTCCGTCGCGATATCTGGGAACAGGCGGGCGGATACGACCCCGGTTTACCCTGCTGCATTGATCTTGATTTTTACCTGCGGGCTGTGCGCATTTCCGGGACCTCCATCTGGAGGTTGGACCGGCCATTGATCACACGAAATACCGATCCTGCAACCCGCAGCTTTGCGTCCATCCAAACCACAATCTATCGCGACACATTGCATCATGTTCTGACCCGACATCGCAAAGGCATAGCCCCGCCGATCTGGATGCGCTTCTTTGATCTCAAACGAGCATTGGGAATCGGCATATGACCAAACGCCCGCGGATTATCGCCATGCTGCAACTGCCCCCGCCGATGCACGGGGCCGCTACCATGAATGAAAGGGCGCTGACCGCATTAAAGAAAACCTGTGATGTGACACTGCTTGAAATGCGTTTTACCAATCATCCACGCGACATTGCCAAACCGACAATCGGCAAACTAGTTACGGCATTTTATCTGTCGCTCAGGCTGCTCTTCGACCTCTGTCGAAAGCCCGATGCGTTTTACATCAATTTCGCCCCGACCGGCGGCGCGTTTTATCGTGACAGCATTTATGTCCTTATGTCGAAACTGTTTGGCATCCCGGCGATCCTGCATCTGCATGGTCAGGGCCTGCAAGCAGGCTGCAAAAACAGGCTAACAACCTGGTTGCAACACCGGGTCTTTGCCGGGCAAACCGCCATTATTCTTGGCGACGCCTTGCGCCACGAACTTAACGGCCTTGGTTGCCAACCAACAACCATCGCCAACTGCCTGCCCGACGAAGCCTTCCAAATCACACGGTCTTTATCCGATGGCACCACACCACATCTACTTTATCTGTCGAACCTGTTTCGCAGCAAGGGCATTGACGATGTGCTGGCGGCCTGCGCGATCCTTCGACAGCGGAATATTGATTTCACGCTTGATATCGCCGGGGCAGAAGGCGACATTTTAGCCGACGAACTTGCACGATTGATCGACACTTTCGACCTTGAAAATTGCTCTCACTATCACGGTCCGGTCGATGCGGATATCCGCACAAAACTTCTATCCAACGCCGACCTGTTCCTGTTTCCGTCTCGCTACTCGAACGAGGCACAACCGCTTGTCGTGCTCGAAGCCATGGCAGCGGGGGTTCCTGTCATCACCAGCAATATCGGCACATTGGGCGATATCGTTCGAGACGGTGAAACCGGGCGCATCTGCCAACCGGGCAAGCCCGAAATACTGGCAGACCGAATATCCGATGCGTTGACTCAAACGAAAGAAACACACGATATGGCAAATGACGCACAGGCCTTTTGCCGCACGCATTTCAGCAAGGTCCGTTTTGACCACGATTTGCAGCAACTCATCGGCCAAATCGTTTCTTGATCTCTATATGGTTGCAGCGTCAAAATATCCCGACAGCTTTTGATCAGGAAAGAAGCCTGCATGACCCGCGATGATTTCAACGCATTTTGCAAATCGCTGCCCTTGACGACCCATGTCGTACAATGGGGTGGTGCGGATGTCTGGAAGGTCGGCGGCAAAGTCTTTGCGATTGGTGGCTGGACCAAGGGCAATACGCTTGGCATTACCTTCAAAGTTTCCGATATCGCCTACGAAGTCCTAAAGGAGCAACCCGGTTTGCGGCCTGCTCCGTACCTTGCCTCGCGCGGCATGAAATGGATTCAGCATTATGACGCGCCGGGACTGGATGATGCCGGCCTGCGTGATCATTTGCAGGCATCCCACAAAATCGTCGCCCGCGGCCTCACCAAAAAGAAACAGCGCGAGCTTGATCTTTATCAGGAATAGACGGCACGGCCTTTACAAACGCCAGAGGTCAATGCCATCCGGCACCTCGTCCCGCGGCAGGATCGCACGCACATCCGCAACAAAGCCGGTGCCATCCTTTAAAAGCCCCTGCACCAGCGGCCAGCCCTTGGCAACATATTCACGGTGTGACACCGCCAGCACGACAGCATCTGCCGGTTTCAGGTCACCATCACCACACAATTTCAGACCATCGAATTCATGCACCACTTCTTTTGCATCGGCATGATGGTCATGGACCTGAACGGTAATACCGGCTTCTTCAAGCGAGCGAATGATATCAATCACGCGCGTGTTGCGAATATCCGGTACATCTTCCTTGAAGGTCAGGCCCAGCACCGTCACGGTCGGGTTCCTGGTGGTCCCTTCGCGAAGTAACGCGCGGATCACCTTATTGGCGACAACCTCGCCCATACCATCATTTACCCGACGACCGGCCAGAACCACCTGCGGGTAATAGCCAAGCTCCTCGGACTTATGGGTCAGGTAATAGGGATCAACCCCGATGCAATGCCCACCGACAAGACCCGGGGTGAAGCGCAGGAAGTTCCATTTGGTCCCGGCAGCATCCAGCACATCACGGGTATCGATCCCGGCGCGATCAAAGATCAGCGACAGCTCGTTCATCAGGGCAATATTCAGATCGCGCTGGGTATTTTCAATCACCTTGGCGGCCTCGGCGGCCTTGATGGTCGGTGCCTTGTGAATACCGGCCTTGACGACCGAGCCATAAACAGCAGCAACGATTTCAAGCGTTTCCGGCGTCTGGCCCGACACAACCTTGGTAATCGTGGTAAAGCGATGTTCACGGTCACCGGGATTGATGCGTTCAGGCGAATAACCAACCGTGAAATCAGTTCCGGCTTTCAGACCCGAAAGCGTCTCAAGGATCGGCACGCATTCTTCTTCGGTTGCACCGGGATAAACCGTGCTTTCATAGACAACGATATCGCCCTTTTTAAGAATCGCGCCAACGGTTTTCGAGGCAGATCGCAACGGCGACAGGTCAGGGCGGTTTGATCTGTCAATCGGGGTCGGTACGGTCACGATATGAAAATCAGCCTGACGCAAATCGTCCGGATTGTCGCTCAGAAGCAAATCGGCCGCAGCAAGCTCGTGATCATCAACCTCGCCAGTCACGTCATGCCCCGCCTTAAGCTGCGCAATACGTGCCTTGTTGATATCAAATGCTACCGTTCGTCCAATCTCGGTCCCGAAGGCCACCGCCACCGGCAAGCCGACATAGCCCAAACCGATAACCGAAATTTTGCGCCCGTGGCTCATTGCTCAACCCTTGGATTTTAATTCTGTCTGACTTCTAGCCAGCACGTGCACAACCGTCAATAAAAGAGGAACTACCATCCGGTTTAGGCAATCAAAAATATGTGCTAACCTAATGATCTCCCGCAATCAGCCAGTTATTCATGCACAAGCTCCCCCCTTTGATTTACCTTTTTCTGTTTTTCCTTGTCGCCGGTATATCGGTTACAGGTCAGGCAAATGACGCAAATGTGCGTGTTGTCCTGCCCTATATCCCGATGATGGCCGAAAGCCCGGCGCGTGGCATGTTCATCCGCATGTATGAGGAAATTGCCTCGCGAACCGGTCAGGAGTTTATCATTGATATCCTGCCGCCCCGCCGTGCGGTTCAGGCCTTTGTTTCGGGGAAATATGACGCGTTCGGCGCGTTCCCATCGCTCAGCGAATTACCGGTTTCGCTGGCGTCCGTGCCATATTACCTGCGCGAAAACCTGATTTTCTACAAACCCGGTCGTTTTGGCCCCAACGGGATCGCAGCACCGGACGATCTGGCCGGATTGAAGGTCGGGCTTTCGGCCTATCATTACCCACCGGCCATCACCAATCGTCAGGATGTCGATTTCGAACGGGTTCCCAACGATCTTTCATTGCTGCGTATGGTTGCCAGTAACCGACTTGATGCCGCAATCATCGAAAGAACTTCAGGACTCCATATCCGTGATTTGCTTGGCCTTGCCGATATTATCGACAGCCTTGATATCCCGGTCACAACGGAAAACGTCTTTTCCCTGTTTCAGGCCAACCGGGAAGGCATTGCAAACCGGATACTCTTTGATCGGGCGGTTTACGATATGCTTTGCGACGGAACACTGGCCGCCATTTTCGGGCGCAGTGACGTTTTGCCCGACATCTCCCTGCTCGAACGTGATCTGCCACCTGAAAGCTGGCGCAATGACTGTACCCCTTCCCTTCCGTCCGCCAGCAGATAGGAACCTTCCCCGCATGCAAAACGGGATGCACCATATCTGACACACCCCGTTTCATCATCATTGCCAACTATGGCTGGGCTTACCCCTTTACCACGATATTGATCAGTTTCGGGGTCGGCTTGGCGATGTAGATCACCTTGACGATCTGCATGCCTTCAAGATGGCGGGCGACATTTTCATCGGCTTTTGCCATTGCTTCGACCGTTGCCTGATCGGCATCGGCCGCCACCATGATCGAGCCGCGTTTTTTGCCATTGACCTGAACCGGGACTTCAAATTCGGCATCCTTGGCTTTTTCGGCATCAAATTCCGGCCAATCAAACTTGACCACCGATTTTCGCGTGCCAAATTCGGCCTCTGCCATGCGGCTCATAAGCTCTTCGCCCAGATGCGGCGCAAAGGGTGCGACCATCAGGGCAAGGGCACGAACATGATCGTCATGCACCGCATTCTGGCGGGTCATGGCATTGGTCAGTTCGATCAATGCCGCAATCGCGGTATTCAAGCGCAGTTCGGCGATGTCGTTGGTCACCTTGGCAATGGTTTTATGCAACAGCGTTTCTATCTTGCCATCGACGTCGCTGGTACGTTCCATCTGGGTTGCGACCTTCCAAACGTTTGATAAGAAGCGCAACATGCCGACAATCGCATCGGACTGCCACGGTTTGGAACTGTCAAGCGGCCCCATATACATCTCGTAAGTCCGGAAAGTGTCGATCGTATACTGATCGCAAATTTCTTCCGGTGGGATGCCGTTTTTATACCGCTTGCCCATTTTGCCGGGAACGGTAATCAGCGCCTCATCCGTTTTGGCATTGAACGGCTGCTTTTTGCCATCAACATCGCGCATTTCAACATCATGGATGTCAACATAAACGCCACGTGCGTCGGTATAGGCATCGGCCGTGATCATGCCCTGATTAAACAGCTTCTGGAACGGTTCCGGCGTTGCAACATAACCAAGGTCAAACAGGACCTTGTGCCAGAAGCGTGAATACAGAAGATGCAGCACCGCATGCTCCGCCCCGCCGACATAAAGGTCAACCGCACCAGATTTGGCATTGCCATTGTCATC
>CBIHMD010000152.1:0-6406 GCA_966210655.1 uncultured Thalassospira sp. | reverse complement strand
TTTCATCATCGAACAGGAATGCATTTTTCCCGAGATCGACGGGCTTGATCCGCTTTGTCAGCATGTTCTTGGTCTGCTTGATGGCAAAGTGGTTGCGGCTGCACGCATTGTGGCACCGGGTATCGATCCGGATCATTCCGCACAGGGGCAACATCCTGCCATCGGGCGGGTCGTTGCCAGCCCGGATTTGCGTGGGCAGGGGATCGGTCGCAAATTGATGTTGCAAGCGATTGCATCCTGCCACGATACTTTTGCGGGCAAGGGCATTTTCCTGAATGCCCAACTGTATCTGAAGAATTTCTACGAGGCACTGGGCTTCATGCAGTTTGGCGAAGCCTTCTATGAAGATGGTATCGCCCATATTTCAATGCTGCGATCGCCAGATAGCAGACAGGGACAACTGCACTGATCAGCGCAGGCCGACCGTTGCCATGCCGGTAAAGAATTCAAGCTGCCACTTCATGTCTTCCTCGCTGAGCGGATATTCATTGCCGCGCGGATTAAGCGTCTGTCCGGGCGGAACATGCCCGAGCTTGACCTGAATTTTAACCGCCAGTTCCGCCGGAAGGCCTGCCTTCCATGCCAGTGACACGACGCCTTTGGCCGAATGGGTATTCAGCACCTTGGTAACGGCCTCTGGCGGAATGCCTGCAAGCACGGCCAGGGCGGCGCGGGCAAATTTGACGTCATTGGCGGCCAAAGCCTTGGCAACTTCCTGATCTGTGAGTTTGCCTTTGGCATGCAGGGCCAGCGCCTTTTCATAAGAAGATTCTTCTTCCTCGTCGGCGGAGGCCGTTTCAGTACCACCAGCCTTGCCCGCCTTGCCTGCCTTGCCAGCGGCTTTCTTTTCGCCTTCTTTTTGTTTGGCCTTGCGGGTTTCAACCGGTGCTTCGTCGCGTTTGTCAAACTCGCCCGATGAAATGCGCCGATTGACGACTTCACGCACCGCTTCGAGCTGTTCCTTTCTCAGGTCCTTGCGCCGTTCCAGCACGCTGATCAGGTTTTCGGCAACAAACCGGGCCAGTTTGCCCGCTGCCGTTGGCGGCAATTGCGGGCGTTCGACCAAGGGTTCGTGCCATTCCGGATGATCCGGGGCGCGATCAATCAGTTGGTCCAGGGTTTCTTCGCGAATTTGAGCCGATTTATTGCCCAAAAGGTGTGAAATCGCGTCCTTGTCGCTGCTGGCAGCAATTGCATCGGCCAGTTTTTCGCCGACATTGCGCCTGCGCGAGATAAAGCTGAGCGATCCACGTCCCGCACTGCCTTCAATGATTTCAAGCAGGTCGGTTTCGGTCAGTACCGGGGAATATTGAAGGACAGGGCCGCAGACAACACTTTCGGTATCGCGTGCGAGTTGTTGGATGATTGCTTGGGGCGCGTTGGCAATATCCTTGAGCGTTTCGGAAATGACCTGACGGACATGAACGGCCTGATCGCGGGCAAGTTTATCGAGTGCCTGATACGTCATCCGGCGTAGTTTGTCGGTTTCGTTCGGTGTCAGTCCGGCCGACAGATTGGCGATCTTTTCGGCGAGGCTGCCGCGAACGCTGTCGTCCTTGTCATCGGTTAGCAGGACGTCGGCTTGCACCGGGGTTGCATGGTTTGCCGCAATATGGCGCCGTACCTGAGAATCCGCATCACTTGCAAGGTAATACAGAATTTCCGGTTTGGTATCATGGCGTTGCGCCAGCACACCGCGCACATTCGCATCGGGACTGGCAGCCATATCCTTGGCTTCATCATACGTAATCGGGGTTTCCCGGCGTTTGGTGAAGACCCGCTGCAAAAAACCCTTCATAGGGGCGTCTCCTGATCTTCTATTCTTGCCGGATTATCCGATCCGGGAGGAGCGGCAACACCGAAACTGCCTTTGCCGTGTTTTTTGACCTGATACATGGTCTGGTCTGCACGAAGCACAAGCTGTTCAAGCGGTTCTTTCGAAGCGGCATCCCGCACGGCAATGCCCACCGAAATGCCCAACGGACGATCCGTGGCACCGGAAAACGACGATAAGGTAGCGCTTTTGTCAAGAAGGATGCGTGCGCGTTGCGATGCGGTTGCCATGTCGGCCCCATCCAGCCAGACCACGAACTCATCACCGCCAAGCCGTGCGACAAGATCAACCGGGCGCGTATTGTCCAAAAGGATGCGGGTCAGGGCCAGAATGGCCTGATCCCCGGTTTGGTGTCCATGCACATCGTTGACCAGCTTGAAATTGTCCATGTCGACATACATCAGGGCGGCTGGCATGTCGTCATGGACAAGGCGGGCATGGCGGCGGCCAAGTTCGTCGAAAAAGGCGCGGCGGTTCAAAAGCCCGGTCAGACCATCGGTGCGCGACAGGGTAACGATCCGGTCATGCTGGGCGGCCTGTTCGATTGCGATCCCGATCTGGTCTGATACTTCGGACATGATGGCACGTTCGCCGTCATTGGGGGCAGGGTGATCGGCATTGGAGATAAATATCACGGCACCGTTCACACGTTGATGATAATGGCAGCGCTGCGCCAGAACCCGATAGCTGTCTATCTCGGCTTCGAACACATCATCGATCTTGCCAAGCTGGTTTAATGCCTGTTTGCCAATCGGATCAATATCTTCAGGGCCATGACAGGCCACCATTTCGATTTCGTCCGTTTCCTCGTTGCGGCGGAAAATGGCACATCCGGCACAGGCCAGGGCACGCGCGCTGGCGTCGGCCGCCCCCTTAAGCACAAGCGTCGGGTCGATTTCA
This sequence comes from uncultured Thalassospira sp., assembly GCA_966210655.1. GTDB lineage: Bacteria > Pseudomonadota > Alphaproteobacteria > Rhodospirillales > Thalassospiraceae > Thalassospira. The sequence goes on along the minus strand of CBIHMD010000152.1, from coordinate 3,672 downwards.
TCGCGCATGGTCCGCACAATATAGGTCATCAACCGGTCGCGGTTTCGCGCGGTTGCGACCTCGCTTTCGCGGCGTCGCTGTTCGGTGATGTCATGGGCAAGGCCACGCGTACCGGTCCAGCGACCGTCGCGCGTATAAACCGGGGTCGAGGAAACGGCGAGACATGCGGCATTCCCGTTGGCCCGTTTAAGCCAGATCGGGACATCGCGGACGGCCTTCTGGCTGCGAAACACGATTTCGCTGTCCTGATCGGCAGTATCGAGCAGGAAATCAAGCGGCGACCGTCCGACAAGTTCCTCGGCCTTGTAGCCCAGTGCCCCACGCGGCGAGACAAAAATGAAATTGCCGGTATCGTCGGTTTCCCAGGCGAAGGCGGATGATACCTCGACGATATCGCGATAACGCTGGCGCGAGTCAATCAGCGCATCGCGCAGGTTGCGATCCATGCTGACATCGCGTGGTAGAATCAAAACCCGATCATCGGCCATCGGCAATGCCGTCAGTTCAAGCGTTGCCGTACCCCGCTGTACCTCGAATGTCAGTAGTTCGACAACCCCGCCTGGTGTTGTGACCGCGCGCAAAACAAGCTTGTTGATTTCGGGGAACAGGCCGTCACGAATACCGTCGGCAAAACTTCGGGCGTTTTTATTGGCAAACAGGGGCGTCCCGTTTTTATCCATGACCATAACGGGGGCTTCGGCATCGGCCATGGTCTGCGGATCAAGGATAAAACCCTGATCTGAAGTCAAATCGGTGTGTTCGGACATTGTCTTTTCAGCATCTTTGTGGTGCCGGTTCATTGCCCGCCTCCGGTTGCGTTGGCGGTCCGCGCGTTATTTGATGATCCGGCATTCACGCTGGCAAGCGTTACCGGTGCACCAAGATGATATCCCTGACCGTAATCAATGCCCAGATCGCGAACCAGTTCGAAGCTGGCCTGATCATAGATCATTTCTGCAATTGTATGGATGCCAAGGTCGCGGCAAAGCAGGGCCGTGGCCTTGATAAAGGCGCGACCTTTGGGTTTGGCCAAGGCCGTTCGCATGGCGCCGCCATCAAATTTGATGATGTCGACATCAAGCGCGCTCAGATATTCGAAATTGGCGGCACCCGCCCCGAAATCGTCAAGACAGACAAGATGTCCGCGGGCGCGCAGGCGTTGCAGACCGTCATTCACGTCGCGAAGTCCGCGAATGCGCGATGTTTCGGTAACCTCGAACATGATTTTTGCCGGATCAATGTCATACCGGTCAAGGATCTGTTCCAGCGCGGGTAGGAAATCCTGCTGTTCGAGGGAATGCCCCGATAAATTGACTGCAACCGAATGGGTTACAAGTTCCGGTTCAAGCGTAACGTGATCGAGAACTTTTTGACACATCGCCAGATCGAACTCGGTTATCAGGCCGGTGCCTTCGGCAAAATGAATGATCTGATCAACGGCAAGCGCGCTGCTGCCATCGTGGAAGCGTGCCAGTGCCTCGTAATGATGCATTTCAAGGCTATCAAGGTGCATGATCGGTTGCAGTGCCACGGCAAAGGAGCCGTTCTGCACGATTTCGCGAAAGGCACGAACCGATTTCAGGGTTTCCTGAATAAGATGGGGCAGGCTGGCCGAAAGGCGTTCGGCCGAAACATCTGCATTTGCGTCGCTGCGATGTTGCAGGCGGTTAAGGGCATAGGCCACGGCGCGTGTCAGGTTGGTTTCCTTTTCCCCGCCTGCCGTCGGTTGGCGGACATTTTGTGTCAGGCGATGGAAACCGCTGGCAATATCATAATCACGGCCGAACAAATCGCTATTGGTCAGCGTCGAGGCACCAGATGTGCCCGAGTTGCCCGTGGCGAGGTTCAGGTTCTTGAACGGATCGGTGGTATCTGCCGCATCGCTGCAATCGGGATCGTCAAGGTCGGCACGTAATGCACTGGCATAGGCAACAATCCGGCGTTCCAGTTCGATCATCGGTTCGTCAACCGGATAGCCGCCATCTCCATCAAAGTTTTCGGTATTTTTGCGATTGCCAATACCAATGTCAATTACGATCAGTCGGGCAAGTTCGTTGGTGGCGTCGGTTTAGGCCTGGCTACGCAGGGCCGCAAGGTTTTCAAGCACAACAAGGGCCTCGCTATGGCTTGATGCCATGCGCGCCACCGTTTCGGTCTGCTTTTCGGATTTTCCGGAGCCCGATGCCGCCGCCGACAGCGAATTTTGCAAAATCAGCCGGTCGATCCCTGATCGTGCCCGCGGGCGGATGGCCCGATGACGGGCGGCAATGAAATAACGCCCTATTGGTTCGGCAATCATATAACCGCTTAGTGACAGGGGAACCGGATTACCAAGGGCTGTGCCGTCATCCTCGATCAACTGGAAATCAAGGTCGAGTTCCTCAAGCCTCTTGATCCCGGAACTCGCATGAAGATAGGCACGCAAAAGCGGTCGTTCGGAGCGGATCACCAGTTTGTCGAGCGCCTCGCCAATCAGGCGTTCAGGGGGGCAACCCAGAAGGCTTTCGGTCGCACCGGCAACAAACAGGATATATCCGTTCTCGTCGACTTCAAGCAACATGTCCGCCCAGCAGAACGCCATGGCTGCCAGTAGATCCCTGTCGTTCGTCTCTGCTGAATAGCCAATATTATCTGTCATAAGAGAACCATCACCAGCCTGACCCCCGAAAGCTTCGGATATACTCCGAAGTCATTTTCCCCGCTCTTCTTAAATAGCGATCTTAACGGGCAATATGAAGGAAAAGCACTTAATAAACAAAAAATGCCTGCCGATACCCGATATGGGGATCGGGCCGGATGGTTTTAGGCCGGATAAGCGCGTTCAGGCCGCGTTATGGCTGCTTTGGGGAAGGGCGCGTTTTGCATGCTTGTTGGCATACATCGCATCATCGGCCTGTTTCAGAAGGTCGGTGACATCGCTGTTGGCATGATAAATCGTAAAGCCGAAGCTGGCCCGGATCGGAAGAGCCGTGCCCTGCCAGATCAGGGGGAAGCGTAAGGTGGCTTTTTCAAGGTCTCTGATCCGGGGCTCGGCAACATCGGGATTGCTGCCAACCATCAGAATGGCAAATTCATCGCCGCCAAAACGGGCAACAAAATCATCGGCCCGTGTATGCGTGCGAAGGTTCTGGCCGAAATGGCGCAGAATGGCATCGCCCGCCGCATGACCATGATGATCATTGATCATCTTGAACCCGTCCAGATCGGCAATCACCAGAAGCCCGCTTTCTTTATAGCGTGCGGCGCGTGCCATTGCCTCGCGGGTGCGACGAAGGAAGCCGCGACGATTGTAAAGACCGGTCAGTTCGTCGGTCTCGACCATCTGTTCAAGCTGGCGGATACGGTTCTGCTGCTGATCAAGGCGGTTTTGCATGCCACGTGCAAGATCGACAAGTGTTGCAAACGCATCCGTGCTTTCGGTTTCAACGGTCGCACGGGTATTGGCGTCCGTGCGTGGTTGAAATTCTTCAGCCAGTTGTTTCAAAAGTTCGAGATGCGAGTTGTTCATCTTTGATCTTGTTATCAATGACAATGCGAACTGAAACGCGTAAAACGTTTCCAAGGATCCTTTTTAAAATCCAGTGCGTTACAACATCCTTAACGAGGGACGTAAGGTTTTGTGACGATAAGAACCCGCACGAGCCCAGGAGAACGATAATGAAAACCGGATTT
>CBIHMD010000151.1:0-6444 GCA_966210655.1 uncultured Thalassospira sp. | reverse complement strand
CGTCGCCGGTATCGGTGCCACCCTGCTTCCAGAAATGTCACTAGAGGTCGAGGCGCGCCGACCCGACTCGCTTACTATTCTTCCGTTCCAGAACCCGGTTCCCGTTCGTCGTATCGGACTGGTCTGGCGGCGCAGTTCCGCACGTAAAAAAGAATTCCGCCAGTTGGGAACATATTTGCGCAACACGCTTGAAAGCTGCGAACGATCGCATGTCGCCTGATTGCGGAGTGCCCGCTGCCTTTTGGGAAAGTCACGGGACCGGACGATAACCTATGCTGCCAATCAAGGATAACAACCCGACAACCATCACCCCATGGGTGACATATGGCCTGATTGCCGTAAATGTCGTCGTGTTCCTGTTAACCGTATCCCTTGCACCGCAAAGCCAGTTTCAGGTCAATCTGCAATATGGTGCCATCCCGGCTATCCTGTTCGGGCATGCCCAATTGCCCCCGCAGCTTGCGGTTTTTCCACCGGGCTTTGAGTTCCTGTCGATCTTTAGCGCCATGTTCATGCATGGCGGCTGGATGCATATTGGCGGCAACATGTTGTACCTTTGGGTGTTCGGCAACAATGTCGAAGACGCCATGGGGCATTTCCGGTTTCTGGTGTTTTACCTTGTCTGCGGTATTGCGGCCGCACTTGGTCATGGCCTGCTTGATACAACATCACAAATCCCGATGATCGGCGCATCCGGCGCGCTGGCAGGGGTGCTCGGTGCATATTTCCTGCTGTTTCCCAAGGCGCGGGTTCTGGTCTGGTTCTTCTGGGTGTTTATCTTTTACGTCCCGGCGGTTGCCGTCCTTGGCCTCTGGATCGGCATGCAGTTCGTTAATCTGTCGAGTGGGGCCGAACAGGGTGTTGCCATTCTGGCTCATATTGCCGGTTTCTTTGCCGGTTTGGCGCTGATCCCGTTTTTCAAATATCGCCATATCCCACTTTGGCAAGGTGGCCCCAAACAGGTCCCGGTTTTTGGTGTCTATCGACCGGGGCGAAAGGGTAACACCACAAATACCGCCCCGCCCCCGTGGGCTGCGGCCTATGAGGCTGAACGCGCGGCGCGCCGCGAACGGATGAAACGCGCCGGGCGCGGACCATGGGGGCGTGCGGGCGAAACCAATGCCGACAAATCCCCGTGGGGCCGTTATCAGCCCTCGAAACCGCAGCCGAAACCGGGCGTTGGCGTACCGAAAGTTACACGCTTGCATCGCAGAGACGATACCGACGATACTTGACCCCGGATCATGAACCGGATCGGGGAACAACCATGCGCGCTGCCTTTTTCACCGAATATCAAGGCCCAGTCGAAATTCAGAATCTTGAAGACCCGACACCTGAAAATGGCGGCGTCGTTATCAAGGTCATGGCAACCGGCCTTTGCCGCAGCGACTGGCACGGCTGGATGGGCCATGATTCCGATGTGAAGCTTCCCCATGTTCCAGGCCATGAATTTTCCGGCACCATCGAAGCGGTTGGCAAGGATATCAAACGCTGGAAGGTGGGCGATCGGGTTACTGTCCCGTTCGTTTCAGGCTGCGGTCATTGCCCGGAATGCCACAGCGGCAATCATCAGGTCTGCGATCAGCAGTTCCAGCCGGGCTTTACCCATTGGGGAAGCTTTGCCGAATATGTCGCGATTGACTATGCCGATACCAATCTGGTGCGCCTGCCCGACGAAATGGATTTCGCCACCGCCGCCAGCCTTGGCTGTCGTTTCGCGACCAGTTTCCGTGGCGTTATTGATCAGGGCAAAGTCAGTGCCGGTCAAATTGTTGCCGTGCATGGCTGCGGCGGTGTCGGACTTTCGGCGATCATGATTGCTGCCGCGACCGGTGCGCGTGTTATCGCGGTTGATATCGACGATGCCAAGCTTGATCTTGCCCGCGAACTTGGCGCGATAGATATCTTGAACGCCAAAAACTGTGATGATATTCCGTCCGCGATCAAGGACCTGTCCGGCGGCGGGGCGCACGTCTCCATTGACGCGCTTGGCAGTACCATCACCAGTTTCAATTCGGTGTCATCTTTACGCAAACGCGGCAAGCATATCCAGATCGGGCTTATGACCGGCGATCACGCCCATGCCCGGGTTCCAATGGACCGAATTGTCGCGCACGAACTTGAAATCCTTGGCAGTCACGGCATGCAGGCTTTTCGTTATGACGCGATGATCGACATGATCATGACCGGCAAACTCGCACCGCAAAAACTGATCAGGGATCGAGTCACCCTGGCCGTGGGCGCAACGGCCTTGATGAACATGGATAATTTCGTCAGTACCGGGGTGACCGTGATCGACCGCTTCTAACACCAAAATGGAATATGACAGGCACCCCGCACTCTCGCCACGCACTTTAGAATACTTATAATTTAAGACTGTTAACTTTTATCATATTCTTAGTTGAATACATTCCGGTTCGTCCTTACGTTCCTTGTGGGTATTTAAATAACTCACAAGAGAACACCGGCTTTCGCAGGGGATACAAAGTGCGAAAGAAACGGTTTCCAGCCTGCAAAGAGAGGGAACCGATGACAGATATTCAAACAATGGATTCCGGCACGCGGCGCAAGACCGAATTGCGCTGTTTCGTTTTGCTGGCCGTCGTCTTGGCCCCGGTACTGGCGGTTGCGCTGGTCGGTGGGCTTGGATTTTCAATCTGGATTTATCAGATGTTTGCCGGACCGCCTGGGCCGCCGATGTAATATCGGGGAACGTTCGCCATGTCATCCGCACCGAAACTTGCCAGTCGGCGTGCTTTTTTTTCCGGTCTGCGCGGCTTGAACGCAGACACGGGCGGAACTCAAACGCCAATGGTTATCCGACCTCCCTGGGCCTGGCAGTTTGATGAAAACTGCACCGCCTGTGGCGAATGCATTTCTGCCTGTCCGGAAAATATCATCGTCCCCGGCAAAGATGGTCTGCCGGAAATCGACTTTGCAAAAGGCGAATGTACTTTCTGTAATGCCTGCGCGGATGCCTGCCCGGAGCCGGTTTTTGATCGTTCGGTTGCCACTCCTTGGCATCTTGATATTTCCGTCAGCAACACATGCTTTGCCGAAAACGGTGTCTATTGCCGTTCCTGCGGCGATGTCTGCCCCGAAAGTGCCATTCGCATTATCCCGCAGGTAGGTGGTCGCGCCCGCGTGCTGATCGATAATGATATTTGCACCGGATGCGGGGCTTGTTTTGCTGCATGTCCGGTTGATGCCATTTCAATCAAACCCGCCACGGAGATAACCCATGGATGAAAAAGTCGGTGTGATCTCCAGCATGATTATTCAATCACGCCCGGAAAACATGACCTCAATCAAAGCAGCACTTTCGCACATGCCCGATACTGAAATCAGTGCCGATGACCCGTCCGGAAAAATCGTTGTTGTGATGGAAGCCGAAAACGACCGACAGCTCGCAGACGGCATGAAACAGATCAGTGACATCCCCGGTGTTCTGGGGGTTAACCTTGTTTTCCATCACAGTGAGAACGCCCAATAACAACCAGTAATCCGTCTGACTTTTGGCTCGAGGAAATAAAAATGTTCAAGGCAAAGATATCCCGTCGTGATGCCCTGAAAGCGAAGGCGGCCGCCGTGGCCGCCGCTGCCGCCGGCATCAGTTTGCCCGCAGCAGCACAAAACCTGGTGACCGATGCGGAACACACCCAACTGAAATGGTCAAAAGCGCCCTGCCGATTCTGTGGAACGGGCTGCTCGGTGATGGTAGCAACCAAGGACAACCACGTGGTTGCCACCCATGGCGATGTTCTGTCGCCGGTTAATCGTGGCCTTAACTGCGTCAAAGGTTACTTCCTGTCAAAGATCATGTATGGCGAGGACCGCCTGACGCAACCGTTACTACGTAAAAAGAATGGTGTCTATGACAAGAACGGCGATTTCACGCCTGTCTCGTGGGACGAGGCCTTTGACGTCATGGCCGAAAAATGGAAAGCCGCACTTAAGGCAAAGGGCCCGACATCTGTTGGTATGTTCGGTTCGGGCCAATGGACGGTGTTCGAAGGTTATGCAGCCTCCAAACTGATGAAGGCCGGTTTCCGGTCCAATAACCTCGACCCCAACGCAAGACACTGCATGGCCTCCGCAGCTGTCGGGTTCATGCGTACCTTCGGTATGGATGAACCGATGGGGTGCTATGACGATATGGAAGTAGCAGACGCCTTTGTTCTTTGGGGATCGAACATGGCGGAAATGCACCCGATCCTCTGGACGCGTGTAACAGACCGGCGATTGTCCGCCCCGCATGTAAAGGTCGCCGTTCTTTCAACATATGAACACCGCTGTTTTGATCTTGCCGATATTCCAATGGTGTTCAAACCACAGACCGATCTGGCGATCCTGAACTATATCGCCCACCACATCATTTCAACCGATCGGGCCAATACCGGTTTTGTAAACAGGCATACCGTGTTCCGCCGCGGCAATACCGACATCGGTTATGGTCTGCGCCCCGAAGACCCCCGTGAACAATCGGCAAAACATGCGTCCGACGCCGGTGGGTCAACGGACATGACATTTGCCGAGTTTGCCGAGTTTGTTTCGGAATATACCCTTGATAAGGTCCACGAAATGACCGGTGTTCCCAAGGAACGCCTCGAAGCTCTCGCCGAACTTTATGCCGATCCCAAGATCAAGGTGACGTCTTTCTGGACCATGGGCTTTAATCAGCATACCCGCGGCGTATGGGCCAACAATCTGTGCTACAATATCCATCTTCTGACCGGTAAAATTTCGGAACCCGGCAATTCGCCCTTTTCGCTGACCGGGCAGCCATCGGCCTGCGGCACAGCCCGAGAAGTCGGGACATTTTCCCACCGCCTGCCTGCCGATATGGAAGTGACCAATCCGGAACACCGCGCCCACGCCGAAGAAATCTGGAAACTTCCAGCTGGCACGATTCCCGACAAGGTCGGCTATCATGCTGTGCTCCAGAACCGCATGCTCAAAGATGGCAAGCTCAATGCCTATTGGGTTCAGTGCAACAACAACATGCAGGCCGCCGCCAACTTTAACGAGGAAGCCTGGCCGGGATATCGTAATCCGGAAAACTTTATTGCCGTCTCGGATGTTTATCCCACCGTCACCTGCGAAGCCGCCGATCTGATCCTGCCGACCGCCATGTGGGTAGAGAAGGAAGGCTGCTATGGCAATGCCGAACGGCGAACCCATATGTGGCATCAGCTCGTTCAGGCCCCCGGTGAAGCCAAATCCGATCTGTGGCAATTGATGGAGTTTTCCAAACGTTTCGCCATTGAGGATGTCTGGCCCGAGGAACTTCTGGCCAAAATGCCTGAAATACGTGGCAAAAGCCTTTACGACGTCCTTTACCGCAATGGCAATGTTGACAAATTCCCGATCGAGGAAACTGCCCCCGATTATGACAATAACGAAGCCGAACATTTTGGTTTCTATGTGCAAAAAGGCCTGTTCGAGGAATACGCTACTTTTGGTCGAGGGCATGGTCACGACCTTGCACCGTTTGAAACCTATCATCACGTTCGCGGCTTGCGCTGGCCCGTCGTCGACGGCAAGGAAACTCTCTGGCGCTACCGGGAAGGATATGATCCCTATGTCACCCCCGGTGCCGGGGTAGAGTTTTATGGTCATAAGGATGGCAAGGCACGTATCTTTGCCCTTCCATATGAACCCACCCCCGAAAGCCCGGATGAGGAATATCCATATTGGCTTTGTACTGGTCGTGTTCTGGAACATTGGCATTCCGGTTCAATGACCGAACGTGTCCCCGAACTCTATCGGGCCTTTCCGGACGCTCTTTGTTTCCTTCATCCTGACGATGCCGCTGAAATGGGCATGCGGCGCGGAGACGAAATCCGCGTCATTTCCAGACGTGGCGAAATGCGTACACGTGTTGAAACACGCGGACGCAACAGACCGCCACGCGGACTTGTGTTTGTCCCATGGTTTGATGCCAGCCAGTTGATCAACAAGGTCACGCTGGATGCGACAGACCCGATATCCAAGCAGACCGACTATAAAAAATGCGCCGTCCGCCTGGAAAAGGTGTGAGGGAGGAAACCATGAAAATGAACCCGAAATGGCTCATGGCGCTGGCAATCATTGGAATTGCTGGCGCGGCATATGCCGCCGAACCGATCACCACCCTGCGCAGTACCGCCCCCGATCAGGAAAGCGCGGCCCCACGGATCAGCAACTTCGAGGATACAGACCAGAAACGTCCGCGCAATTATCCCGAACAACCGCCAACCATTCCGCACGATATCGAAGGCTATCAGATCGATAAAAACGCCAATAAATGCCTATCCTGCCATGCGCGGTCGCGCACGGGTGACAGTGGTGCGCCCATGGTATCAATCACCCATTTCATGGATCGTGATGGCCAGTTCCTGGCCGCGGTCAGCCCGCGGCGCTATTTCTGCACGCAATGCCATGTATCCCAGCGTGAAGTCGAAC